>WFSP01000027.1 GCA_015485995.1 Caldisericales bacterium
ACTCCTACCGGGTCTACTGCCTACTCACTTTCATTGGGTGGTCCGATAATTAGCCCTTTGTCCAATGTTTTTTCATTAACGTTCATTGCCCCTCATAAACTTACGGCGAGGCCTGTTATCTTTCCTGAAACTGACAAAGTATCAATCAGAATAATTTCTAATGATTCTGTTCATTTAATAAGAGATGGGGAAGAAATTCTTCAGTTAAACAAGTTTGATAGGCTTGTATTTCAAAAAAATAGTACATATTTAAAAATAATACACCTTAAAAATAAGAACTTCTTTGAAGTTTTGAATAAGAAGTTCGGATGGGGAGTGTAAATGCTTGTAGGTTTGTTACTAACTGATTTTGCAATTGCTAAGAAAATTGAGCTTTCTTTCGATTCTAATTTAGTGATTATAACCGGTGAAACCGGGACTGGCAAGACTATTATAATGAAGGCTTTATCTGCAGTTTGTGGCGGCTCTGTAAATTCCGATGTGTTAAGGGCTAATTCCGAAAAAGCACAGGTAGAGGCAAGCTTCACTCTAAACAATGCAGATAAAACAAAAAATATTCTTAAAAAATTGGATTTACTAGATGATGAAAATGTTGTAATACTTACAAGGACAGTCTATAAAAATAGGACTAAATCAGGTTTGAATGGTCACTTCGTTCCGTTAAGAACACTGGAAGAAATAGGCCGTTCTTTAATTGATATGCATGGCCAGCATGAAGTTCAGTCTTTATTGGATTCAGGTAATCATATTCACATACTGGACAGATTCGGAGGAAACGATCTTCTTACTCTTAGGCAAAAAGTGAATAGTGAAATCCAACAATTAAGAAAACTAAACGCGCAAATCACCGAACTTATGGAGCAGGATAGGAAATATAAGGAGGAGAGAGAGTTTATTGATTTTGAGATTTCAGAACTACAAAAAGCCGAATTAAAAGATGGAGAGGAAGAAAAGTTACAAGAAGAAGAAAAATTATTGTCCAATTATCAGGAACTTTCTGGTCTAATTGACGAATCACGTGTTATCATCTCTCAAGGTGAAGCATATTCCATAGTTGACCAGCTTGATGCACTGCTTTCGAATATGGAGAGAGCTGCGGAAATAAGCAACAATTTCTCTCAGCTGGTTGAAAGGATAGAGGCGTTAAATTCTGAGATTAGGGATATAGATAGAGAATTATCCGATTTTTCTGGTGAGAACTTATTTGATTCGGATAGGCTTAATGAGGTAGAGGAAAGATTATCCCTTATTTCTACTTTAAAAATGAAATACAAAAAGGAAGTTCCTGAGCTTATAGCGTATCTTTCAGAATTAGAAGAAAAATCTAGCTCTTTCAGTTCCCTTGGGGATCGTATCGAAAAACTTGAAGCTGAAAGAAATACACTTATTAAAGAATTAGAGGCTGATGCACTTGCCCTTTCAGAAAAACGAAAAAAAGTTGCAGTAGAGTTTAGAAAAGAAGTTTTAGGGGAATTAAAGGATTTAGCAATGGAGAACACTGATTTCAAAGTTTCTATCAAAAATGTAGTAGATAAGGATGGAATTGAAGTTAATGGGGTAAAATTTAAGCTGTTTCCGTACGGGATAGATGTTATAAAATTTGTTATTGCACCAAATCCAGGCGAAGGTTTTAAAGACCTCACCCTTATTGCATCTGGGGGTGAGCTCTCCAGAATAATGCTTGCCATAAAAAGAGTAATTGCCGCAGTGGATGACATCTCTACTCTTGCGTTTGACGAAGTTGATGCAGGAATTGGGGGAAAGACCGGAGAGAAAGTTGCTGAAAAACTTCTTGAAATTGCTAAGTTTAGGCAGGTACTTTGCATAACTCATTTACCGCAGATTGCTTCACTTCCGGGTGAGCACCTTGTTGTTGAAAAAGAGGTCAGGAATGGAGAAACATTTCTTTCCGTAAAAAAGCTGGATGAGAAAGAACGTAAAAATGAAATTGCACGGATGATTTCTGGTAGTAATATAACAGAAACTACTTTAAGACAGGCAGAAGAACTTTTAAGGAGGTGGGTATGAGGATACTCGCAATTAATCCAGGCTCTACTTCAACAAAGGTAGGGCTTTATGATGATGAAAAACTCGTGTTTTCTGAATCAATTCATCATTCGAATGAAGAACTTACAAAATTTAGTGCCCTTATGGAACAGAGAGAGTTCAGAAAAAATGAAGTACTTAAAATTTTAAGTAGCCATAATATAGAGCTCTCTTCACTTGATGCTATTGTGGGGCGTGGAGGCGCATTGAAGCCTATTGAGGCAGGGACATATAAAGTGAATGAGGTAATGATAAATGACCTTATTCATGCAAGAGTTGAGCATGCTTCAAACCTTGGGGGTATCATTGCAAATGAAATTGCTAAATCATTGGGGATTCCAGCATTTATTGCGGATCCTGTTTCAGTAGATGAATTTGAAGATATTGCACGGATTTCCGGGTTGAAAGACATAGAAAGGCTCTCTTTGCTTCACACATTAAACATTAGGGCTAATGCATATAAATATGCTCGTGAGCATGGTAAAAGCTTTGATGAATTGAATCTTGTGGTAGCTCATCTTGGAGGGGGAATTTCTGTAACCCCGATTAAAAATGGTAAAATTGTTGATGTGAATAACGCAAATGAGGGAGGGCCATTCTCACCTGAACGTGCAGGCGGCTTGCCTTCTATTAACATCATTGAAATGGCATATTCCGGTAAGTATAGCTTAAAGGAACTAAAGCGTCTTCTTACGAAGAAAGCCGGAATGGTTTCCTACCTTGAAACAAACGATATGAGAGAAGTTGTTAAAAGGGTTAAGTCCGGGGGCGAGTATGCAAAACTTATTTTTGATGCAATGTGCTACCAAATTGCAAAAGAAATTGCTGCTATGTCGACGGTACTTATGGGTAATGTCGAAGCAATAATCCTTACTGGAGGGGTTTCATACAACAAAGAATTAACTGATGCGGTGGAAAAAAGGGTTGATTGGATTGCACCTGTAGTTGTGTATCCCGGAGAAAAAGAGCTTGAGGCACTTGCCTTTGCCGGGTTAAGGGTTTTGTGTGGAGAAGAAAAGGCAAAAGAATACGTTTAGGAGGTTTATATGTTTCGAAATTTTGAAGAACTTTTTGCACATTTAAAGACAAAGGGAAGAGAGCGAATTGTAGTTGCTGGCGGTGAGGACATAGAAGCCGTTAAAGCTGTAAAGCAAAGTTACGAATATGGATTTGGTAAGGCAGTCCTTGTGGGAGAGAGGCAGAAAATAGAAAATACTCTTTCGCAATTTGACAGTAGGGATTTTGTTGAAAAAATTGTAGAAATCGGAAACGAAAGCGAGAAAGGTCCTCGGGCCGTAAGGGAAGTTAAGGATAATGGAGGGATTTTACTAAAAGGGCAAATAAAAACGGCTTACCTTTTGAAGGCTGTTCTTGACAAAGAAAGTGGGCTTAGGACGAACAGATTGATAAGTGATGTTTTTGTATTTGAAGATACTGTAGTTTCCAATAAACTTGTTCTAATGAGTGACGGAGGCGTTAATATAAACCCTGATGAAAAAGTACTTGTTTCCATAATAACAAATGCTGTTGATGTAGCACATAAGCTTGGGATGAGTACGCCAAAGGTTGCCTTGCTTTCCGCAGTTGAAGTAGTGAATCCGGATATGCAGGATACATTAAATTGGGCGATGATCTCAAAAATGAACAGTAGAGGGCAGATTAAAGGTTGCACTATTGATGGGCCACTCGCATTGGATAATGCAATTTCAGAATATGCTGCAAAGAAAAAGGGTATAAAATCTGATGTTGCAGGATTTGCCGATATTCTTATTGTGCCAAATATTACCGTGGGCAATGTGTTTGGAAAAGCACTTGCTTATTATGCGAAATTTAGAAATGCTCATATAATAGCTGGGACACAGGTACCCGTTATGATTCCGTCCAGAGCAGATAAAAGCGAAGCGAAGTTTAATTCAATAGCGCTTGCCATAGCAAGTAAAAATTAAGTTTAGGAGGTTATTATTATGTTGAAAAGTTTAGAGGAAATTACGGAAGAGGTAAAGAGCAGGGAAAAAAGAATGGTTTCTGTTGCTTATGGGCAAGATGCTCATACGTTGCAGGCAATTGAAAAAGGCGTAAAAGAAGGATTGTTTAATGCGGTGGTATTTGCAAGCAAAGCGGAAGTAGAAAGAGTTGCAAGTGCGAACAACGTTGACATTTCTCTCTTCGAGGTTGTAGATGTTCCTGAAGAAAATGAGGCAATAAGGCAAGCTGTCCGAGCTGTTAGGGATAAAAGGGCAGATTTGCTTATGAAAGGGTTATGCCACACAGCAAATTATATGCGCGGAATTTTGAATAAAGAGGAAGGACTGCTTCCACCTGGTGCAATTCTTTCTCATGCAACGATTATAGAGATTCCTACTTATCCAAAACTTCTTGTTGTTTCTGATGTTGCAGTTATTCCTTATCCTGACCTTAAAATGAAGCAGGCAATGATAAATTATGATGTTGCCATATCTCACAAACTCGGTATAGAAAATCCAAAAGTGGCTGTCATTGCGGCAGTTGAAACTGTTAATCCTAAGATGCAGCCTACTATAGACGGGGCGTTGCTCTCTAAAATGAATGAAAGAGGTCAAATAAAAGGTTGTTCTGTTGATGGCCCACTTGCACTTGACCTTGCTGTTTCAAAAGAAGCAGCGGCAATTAAGAAAGTTCGGTCAGAAGTCGCGGGAGATGCTGATATTCTTATTTTCCCAAATATTGAAACAGGCAATGCTTTTTATAAGTGCACTACCAAGCTTGGAAATTCAAAAATCGCAGGGCTTGTTACAGGGACGACTGCTCCTGCTGTTTTAACATCTAGGGGTGATAGTGAAGAATCAAAATTTTATTCTCTTGCATTGGGAGCACTTATTGCAGAGAAATAATATTTTGTTAAATTTGGAATTATAATATAATAAAACCAATAAAAAGATAAGGAGAGTGAAATGGGTGACATGGGTGAAAAAGAGTTTTTTGAGAAGGTAAATTCAGGGGATGTGGAATCAATTCTTAATGCTGCTTCCGAGGAAAAGATTCCTAGAAAAGCGCCAGAGGTAACAGAAAGTAAAGGTGAGGTAGGAAAAGAAGGATTAAAGGTAGATAAGGACGAAAAAGGTACGGATTCTATGAATCTTGCAAACCACTATGCCCCTAAAGCCTTTAAGAGAGGCGATGTTATTAACGTTACAGTTGTCAAATTAGAAAAAGAAGGGGTTATGGTAAACGCAGGAGGGAAAGGAGATTATTTTATTCCGCTCCGGGAGCTTTCTTTGCAGCCAGTATCGTCTCTTGAAGAAATTTTTAAAGTTGGTGATAAAATTGATGTATTTGTAGTTAAAGATAGAGATGCAAAAGGCAGCGCTATTCTTTCTAAGAAAAAAGCAGACTACCTTGAAAAATGGAAAGATCTTCAAGAAAAGTACAATAGAAGGGAAAACCTCAAAGCAAAAGTTATAAAAGCAATAAAAGGTGGTTTACTTGCTGATGTTGAAGGTATTGTAGCATTTCTTCCTCAGTCTCAGGTTGGCCTTAAAAAAGGTGAAACATTAGAATCTTATGTAGGAAAAGAACTTGATGTTAAAATTTTAGAGGTAACTCCATCAATTCGTCGTATCGTTATATCCCATAGAGAATTTTTAAAGGAAGAAAGAGAAAAAGAGCGTAAAGAAGCGCTTGTTAATTTAAAGAAAGGCGACATTATAGAAGGTGTAGTAAAAACAATTAAAGATTTTGGCGTATTTGTAGATATAGGTCATGGAATTGATGGTTTTGTTAGGCTTAGCGAGCTTACTTGGGGAAGAAGAAAATTACCCAAAGAAGTTGTAAAAAGAGGAGAAACGGTTGAGGTAAAAATTATTAATGTAAATTTAAGAACCGAGAAAGTTTCTCTTAGCTTAAGGCAAACTAAACCTTATCCATGGGATGTCGTGGAAGAGAAGTTTCCTATAGGATGTATTGCAGAGGGGACTGTAATAAGGATTCACCCATTTGGTGCAGTTGTGGAGTTAGATGATGGGATTACAGGATTGATACATATATCTCAGCTTGATAATAAACGTGTAAATAAAGTAGAAGATATTGTTAAAATAGGCGATAAAGTTCGGGTAAAAGTTCTGGATATTGATAAAGAGAATAAAAAGATGCGCCTTAGTAGAAAAGCTGTTATAGAGGAAGAGAATGACGAGTAAGCCCTTGAGGCTTGATAAAGAGCAAATTAAAAAATTCTTGCCTCACAGAGAACCATTCTTATTTGTTGATGAGATTATTGAAGTAATCCCCGGCAAGAGTGTTATTGGCAAAAAGGTGGTTAGAAAAGAAGAGCCCTTTTTTAAGGGGCATTTTCCGGGGATGCCTGTGTTTCCAGGCGTGCTAATGGTAGAAACAATGGCGCAAATTTCCGCATTTATTATTCTTACAATCCCTGGCATGGAACACCTTTTCGGATTATTTACGGGTATTGAGAAGTTCCGCTTTAGAAAGGTTGTAAAGCCGGGAGATACTCTTATTGTTAAATCTCATGTTATTTCTTACAGACATGGCCTTGCAAGAAGCGAAGGAAAAGTATACGTAAATAATAAAGTTGTTGCAGAAGGTATTGTAGATGCTGTTTTTACCAATAAAGAAAAAGCAATGGAGGCGTAATGATGTCTGACGTAGGGATTGTTGGAGTAGGAAGTTATGTTCCGGAAAAAGTTGTTACAAACTTTGATTTGGAAAAAATTTTGGACACTTCAGACGAGTGGATAAGAACAAGAACTGGTATTATTGAAAGGCGCTTTGCTGATGATAAGCAGACTACAAGTGACCTTGCTGCAATTGCAGCCGAAAGAGCTATTAAAGATGCAGGAATTTCTCCGGAAGATATAGGGCTAATTATTGTTGGTACAAACTCTCCTGATATGCGTTATCCCGCGACCGCTTGTCTCGTTCAAGATAAAATTGGTGCAAAGAATGCTGCTGCATTTGATTTGCAGGCAGGTTGCCCCGGTTGGATATTTGCTACCACGGCAGGTGCGCAATTTGTCAAATCGGGTATGTATAAATATGTGCTTACGATTGGTGCAGAAGTTATTACAAGAATGATGGATAAAACGGATAGATATACGTATGTTCTTTTCGGTGATGGGGCAGGAGCTACTGTTTTAGGAAATGTAGATAAAGGCGGATTTAAATCGTTTGAGTTGTATGCGGATGGAAGTCTTGCCGAATATCTTACCTTTCCGGCAGGAGGCTCTAAGTTACCTTTTAGCCAAGAAGTTTTAGATAAAAAGTTGCATTATACGCAAATGAACGGCAGGGAAGTATTTAAGTTTTCTGTCAGAGAGATAGGCAGAATTTCAAAAAATGTTATTGGCAAAGCTGGCATTAGTGCGGAAGACGTACGTTGGTTTATTCCGCATCAAGCAAATATACGTATTATAGATGCAGGAATGAAACGGATAGGTATCCCTAAGGATAAAGTAGTGATAACGATTGATAAATACGGAAATTCATCTGCTGCTTCCATTCCTATTGCATTGGATGATATATACCGTAATGGTAAAATCAAAAAGGGTGATAATCTTCTTATGGTATCGTTTGGTGCAGGGATGACGTCTGGTGCATTTATTGTGGAGTGGTCAAAATGATTGCATTTGTTTTTCCAGGTCAGGGTTCTCAGTATGCGGGAATGAGCAAAAAAATTCCCAATTCTTTCATAAAGAAGGATTTATTTGAGAGAGCTTCAAATATTGTAGGATTTGACCTTCTTAATTTCTGTGATAATGGCCCTTCGGATATTCTTACGTCCACCGAGAATGCACAACCTGCTCTTTTTACTGTTTCCTCAATATACGACGTGATGCTTAAAGATAAAAACATTAAGCCTGAAATTGTGGCAGGTCACAGTTTGGGTGAATATTCAGCTCTTTTTTCAGCAGGCGTTTTTTCTTTTGAAACAGGAGTTGCTCTTGTAAGGAAGAGAGGACTATTGATGAAAGAAGCTTCTAAGAAAGCACCTGGCAAAATGCTTGCCGTTATTGGGTTGAGTGACGAGAAAATAAAAGATGTTGTAAAAGAGGCTTCACAGTTTGGCATTATTGTAGCAGCCAATTTCAACTCTCCTGGTCAAGTTGTTCTTTCAGGACAGAATACTGCTGTGGAAAAAGCAGTGGGTATTGCTAAAAATTATGGTGCAAGACTTGCCCGTATATTAAATGTTTCTGCACCATTTCATTCTCCTTTGATGCTTCCCATCGTAAAAGAGATGAGTGAATACATAGATAAAATTCTTTTTAACAAGCCTGAAGTCCCCATTGTACAGAACGTAAACGGGGAAGTTGCAGAGGATACGAAACTTATTAAGGATAATTTGAAGAAGCAACTTACCTCTGCTGTTTTATGGACTAAATCGATTGATACAATGCGCAAGTTGGGTGTAGATAAATTTTATGAAGTAGGTTCTAAAAATGTGCTTAAGGGGTTGATAGGGCGGACGGCTAAAGGTGTTGATGTAGTTCTTTCAGAGGTGTTAGTGAATGCGTAGTATTGACTTAACAGGTTTAAAAGCAGTTGTTACAGGTGGCTCCAGAGGAATTGGTCGTTCTACAGCAATAACTCTTGCCGAATGTGGGGCTGATGTTGCGATTTTGTACGCGCATAATTTATCAGCTGCGGAAGAAACAAAAAAACTTATTGAAGCTCAAAAAAGGAAGTCTCTTGCTTTGAAATGTAATGTAGTAAATGAAGAAGATGTCCAAAAAACCATTGAATATATTGTAAAAGAATTTGGCAAAATTGACATACTTGTTAACAATGCCGGGATAAACAGAGACGGTTTAATTATGCGTATGACTGATGAAGATTGGGATAAAGTGTTAGAAACAAATTTGAAAGGCGCATTCTTAATGACGAAACATGCTTTGAAATATATGATTAAGAACAGGTTCGGTAGAATTGTCAATATTTCTTCTATTGTCGGGATAACCGGTAATATCGGGCAAGCAAATTATGTTTCTTCGAAAGCAGGATTAATAGGGCTTACGAAGGTTACTGCGGTCGAGTATTTGTCAAGAAACATAACTGCAAATGCTATTGCGCCTGGCTTTATAGAAACTGATATGACTAAAAAACTCTCGCAGAAGGTTAAAGAAGAGTTTCTTAAGAAGGTGCTCAAAAAAGCGCCGGGAAATCCAAATGATGTTGCAAACACTGTTGTGTTTCTTGTATCACCTCTTGCATCTTACATAACAGGTGCTACAATTGTAATTGATGGTGGTTTAAGTTTAGGTTAAAGATAAAAATTTTAAAGGAGGCTTTATTATGGAAGAAAAAGAAATTAGATCAAAAGTTGCAGAAATTATTAAGGACAAACTTGGAGTAGAAGACAGTAAAATTGTTGATGAAGCAAAGTATGTAGAGGATCTTGGTGCAGATTCTCTAAGTCTTGTAGACATTGCAATGGCACTTGAGGATGAATTCGGAATGAAAATTCCGGATGAGGATATTGAAAAGATTACAACAGTAGGTTCGACAGTCCAGTACATTAAGGACAATCTTAAATAATATGAAAAATAGAGTAGTTATAACCGGGCTAGGGATTGTGTCCCCTATCGGGATAGGTAAAGATACGTTTTTACAGGGTCTTACGGAAGGCCGGTCCGGTGTATCTCGAATCACTCTATTCGACTCAACTGAGTTCGCTGTTCAAATTGCCGGTGAGGTAAAAGGTTTTAATCCGGAGAACTACTTTGATAGAAAGGAAATCAGGAGATTGGATAGGGTTCAGCAGTTTGCCTTCGTAGCTGCAAAAGAGGCAGTTGAAGATGCTGGAATTAAAACAGATACAGAAGACGTTGAGCGTATTGGTGTATATGTAACTTCCGGAGTAGGTGGTTTACGTTCTATACAAGACCAGCAGAGGATACTTATAGAAAAAGGGCCTAGAAGGGTAAGCCCGTTCCTTATTACACAAATGATAGTAGATGCTATTCCTGCTTATATTGCAATGCGGTTTGGTTTTAAGGGAACTACGCTTTCTACTGTTGCTGCTTGTGCATCTGCTACTCAGACGATTGGTGAGGCAATGCTTGCAATCCAGCGCGGAGATCTAGATGTCATAGTTGCAGGCGGTGCTGATGCAGCAATTACAGAAATGGGAGTAGCTGCTTTTTCTTCAATGCGAGCTCTTTCTAAAAGGAATGATTCTCCGGAAACTGCTTCCCGCCCATTCGATAAAACACGTGATGGATTCGTGATAGGCGAAGGAGCTGGTGTTCTCATTCTTGAGTCGTTAGAGCATGCGGAGAAGCGAGGTGTCCATATTTATGCGGAGCTTTCAGGTTATGGTGCGACAACGGATGCATATCATACTACTGCTCCTGACCCTACTGTTTCTCAAATCAAGAGAGCAATGGTTATCGCAATGGATAAAGCCGGTGTAAGCAGAACAGATGTAGATTATATTAATGCTCACGGTACTTCCACCCCAATGAATGATAAATATGAAACTTTAGCAATCAAACAGGTTTTTGGAGAGCAAGCATATAAAATTCCTATAAGCTCTACAAAATCTATGATAGGACATTTGCTTGGTGCATCTGGTGCGGCAGAATCAGTGGCTACTGCTTTATCTATCGATAACGGTTTAATTTTTCCTACGATAAATTATCAGGAAAAAGACCCTGAGTGCGATTTGGATTATGTACCGAATAAAACTCGCAAACACCAGGTAAAGGTTGCTCTTAAAAATTCATTTGGATTTGGCGGCCATAATGTTTCCCTGATTTTTAAAAAATTCCAATAAATATTTGCTTTTGTTTATTGCCCGGTTAATTGCCGGGCTTTTTTATTTGTATAAATAAATTATTTATGAATTTGTATAAATAAGCGCTATAATAAAAATAAATTCTTGTCAGGGGGCATTTATGGATAACATTTTTAAAAAAGAAATTGTAAGGTTTGGTAGGCTTCTTTATGAGCGTAACTTAAATGTAGCCTATGGCGGAAACTTTTCTATCAGAAACGATGATAGGATATACATTACGCCAAGTGGGCTGAACAAGGCTTTCCTTGAGGAAGAAGACGTTTTAGTAACTGACCTCGATGGAAACATCCTTGAAAAACCCTCTAAACCCTTAAAGCCTTCGTCCGAATCAAAGATGCATTATGCGATTTATAGGCTACGAAACAATGTTAATGCTATCATTCATTCACATCCTCCATATTGTGTTGCCCTTTCCATTGCACACCAGTCTCTAAATCATCTATTGCCTGAAACTACGATTATTCTTGGAAAGGTTAACTTCGTGCCCTATGTTACTCCAGGCGGCTGGGAATTGGGAAATGCTGTTGCAAACTCTCTTAAGGAAGGCGATGCCTGCATTATGGGGAATCATGGAGCGGCTACCGTAGGTAAAGATTTGTTTGAGGCATTTAATAAGCTTGAACTTCTCGAATCTACTGCAAAGTCTTTTATATTTGCAAAACTTATCGGTAACGTGAAAGAACTTCCTGAAGATGACAAAATGGCTTTTTTAAAGATGTATAACGATCTTTCTTAAATTTTTTGCCTCTAAAGAGAATATCTGTTTAAAAAATAGGTAGTCAAGTTAGCGTATAATAGTATTTAAGGGAGGGAGTTATGAAATTTATATTTGTTACGGGCGGAGTGGTTTCTTCTTTGGGAAAAGGAACCGCAGTTTCTTCGATTGGGATGTTATTAAAGGCACGGGGTTTTAAAGTAAACGCCGTGAAGATTGACCCATACCTGCAGATTGATGCTGGCACTATGTCTCCATATGAGCACGGAGAAGTATTTGTTACCAAAGATGGTGGAGAAACGGATCTTGATATTGGGAATTATGAAAGGTTTATTGATTGTGAACTTTCTGCTGAAAACAGCATTACAACTGGTAAAATATATTGGAGCGTACTTAATAGGGAGAGGCATGGCGACTATTTAGGAAAAACTGTTCAAATTATTCCCCATATTACTGATGAGATTAAAAAACGGCTTTTTGAACTTTCAGAGGGTTTCGATGTAACAATTGTAGAGATTGGGGGAACTGTCGGTGACATAGAAGGACTCCCATTTTTAGAAGCAATAAGGCAAATGAAGAAAGATGCAGGGAAAGATAATATTTTATATATTCATCTCTCTTTACTTCCCTATTTAAAAACTTCAAAGGAAATAAAAACAAAACCTACTCAACATAGTGTAAAAGAGTTAAGAGGTATTGGAATTCAGCCTGATATTTTGTTGTGCAGGACAGAAGTTCCTATTACGGAGCAAGTAAAAGATAAACTATCCTTGTTCTGTGATGTGGAGAGAAGGGCGGTAATTCAGGGCATAAACGTAGAGAGTATCTATGAAATACCCCTGATTTTTGAAAAGGAAGGGCTTGGGGATATTATTACGGAAAAACTTCATCTTGGGAAAAAAGTTCCTGATTTAAAAGACTGGCAGGATTTTGCAAACAGAATTTTATTTCCGGAAAGGGAAATTACTATTTCAATCATTGCAAAATATCCAAAATTAAAAGATGCTTACACAAGTGTAATACAGTCTCTCATCCATGCAGGTGCAAGTAACAATACGCGAGTTAAACTAAACTGGGTGGATTCTGAAGAACTTGAGGATAAAAACTATAACGAAATTCTTAACAATTTCAGGAATGAGAAAAAATTAAGTGGCATACTCGTTCCGGGTGGATTTGGCAAAAGAGGGATAGAAGGAAAAATAAATGCAATTCGGTATGCGCGGGAAAATAATATTCCTTTCCTTGGGCTTTGCCTCGGGTTGCAGTGTGCGGTAATTGAATTTGCGAGGAATGTATGTAATTTGAAGGATGCTAATTCTACTGAGTTTAATGAAAAAACACCTTACCCTGTAATTGATTTGATGCCTGAACAAAAAGATATCAAAGATAAAGGTGGAACAATGAGATTGGGGGAATACCCTGCAGAGTTGAAGAAGGGAACTGTTGTTTTTTCTCTGTATGGGAGAAGTAATATTTCGGAGAGGCATAGGCACCGCTATGAGGTAAATCCCAAATATGTGCCTATTCTGGAAGATAACGGGCTTACGGTGTCGGGAACTTCTCCAGATGGTAGATTAGTTGAATTTATAGAAATTACTAACCATAAATTCTTTGTTGCAACTCAAGCACATCCTGAGTTCAAATCTCGCCCAAACCATTGCTCCCCTCTTTTTGATGGATTTATTAAAAAATCTTACTCTTAAAAAAAGGAAATTACGCACTTCTGTCGTATTTATAAATGATGGAAGATTTAAAAGGATATTTGGACAAATTACGAGACAGTTTAGATATTGTTTCTGTTATTTCTCGCTACGTAAAGCTCAAGAAAAGAGGTAGGAATTATGTAGGGCTGTGCCCTTTCCATGATGAAAAAACACCCTCTTTTGTTGTGAGCCCTGAAAAGCAAATTTTTCATTGCTTTGGATGTGGGGCAAGTGGTGATGTAGTTAAATTTCTGATGAGGATAGAAGACATCGATTTCAAAACTGCGGTAAAGGAGCTTGCAAAAGAAGCAGGGATGACTGTTCCGCATTTCTCTAAATCCGCTCAGGATAATTCTTCTGAGAAAAGTAGGCTTAAAGAAGTAATGAATATTGCTGAAACTTTTTTTAAATCCCAACTTAACATAAATGTAATAGATTATCTAAAGGAAAGGGGTGTAACCGAGCAATCTATTGAAAAATTCGGGATAGGTTTTGCCCCTAATAATGGGGATAAGTTTATTACTTATACCAAGCAACGAGGAGTTTCTATAGATGAGCTTAAAAATGCAGGCCTTGCAAGAGTGGACAAAAACGGAAAAATCTATGCGTATTTTTGGAACAGAATTATTCTCCCCATTTTTGATTTACGTGGAGACATTATTGCTTTTGGCGGAAGAATTTTCGGAACGGGCGAGCCTAAATATCTGAATTCCCCTGATACAATTCTATTTACAAAAGGAAATATTCTTTACCCATTTAATATTGCTAAAGCGGGAGTTAGGCAAAAGCATGCAGCCCTTGTTGTAGAAGGGTATTTTGATTCTCTTACCTTACAACAGGAAGGTATTGATATTGCTGTTTCTTCTATGGGAACTTCATTTACGGATGCGCAGGCGAAACTTCTTAAACGATTTGCAGATATTGCCTATTTTCTTTACGACGATGATGCAGCAGGCATTAAAGGTGCCGAAAGAGCAGTGGAAGTATGCAGCAAAAGAGGTCTTGAAATAAAGATTGCAGTTCCATTTGAAGGTTTGGATCCGGATGAGATTGTTCTTAAGTACGGGAAAGAGAAAATAGAAAAAATGATAGCGAATGCAGATGATCCGCTAAAATTTATAGCCGAAGCAGAATTAAAGATTGAGGGTAATTCTCCCCAGGGGCGTACCCGCGTAATGCAGAAACTTATTGAAACAATTTCTAAAATTGCAAATAAAACGGAAGCGTATGAATATATTAAGCAAATTGGCAATATTTTCGATATGGACACTGCTGTACTTATTGATCAGTATAACGCATTAAAAAAGAGCTATGGGAAAAAGCAATACAGGAAAGACGAATTGCCCATAAAGAAAGATAAAGTTGTTACTGCCGAGGAACTCCTCACTCAAGCTGTAATTCAAAGGCCGGATTTTTTGCCCCTTATTATGGCTAACTTAGATATTGAAAGTTTTTTTGGTGTAGAATATAAAAACATTTTTTTAAAAGCCAAAAATGACATAGAAAATGGACGTAGCCCTGACCCTAAAAGTTGGAGCGGACTTTCAGATAAAGAACTGTCTATTGCTGCTGAGCTTGCTTTGAGGGATAGTATGCTTGTTAACGAGGTAGCGATAAAACAAACTATTGAGATTATAAAAAAAGATTTGTTTTTACGAAGCAGGGCTCCTGAACTTTTTAAAGAATACGAGGAAACGGGAAACTTAGATAAATTAAGGGAGTACAATAGTATTCAGCAAAAGCTCGGAGGAAGATGGGCTTATTATAGTCAAAAAAAACAGGAAGGTGCTAAAGATGAATGAAGAAAAAGAAAAATCTTTAAAAATGATTAAAAATTACCTTAAGAAATTAAAAGATCTTACGAAAGAAGAGAAAGAAACAGTGAGAAAACTTTTTGAGAGAGGAAGAATTACAGGAGCGCTTACCTATGAAGAGGCAGCTAGTGCCCTCGAAAAAATTCCTCTTTCTGTAAAACGTATAGACGAATTTTTTATAATGCTCTCCAAACTTGGTGTTAAATTTGGCAGTGAGAGGAATATTAGCCGCGCAATGGGTAGCAGGTCTTCCAGGGCTGCTATTGAGAATTCTGAAATTTCTGAGCTTAAAAATCCTGTACAGTCCTATCTTTCAAATATCGGTGCCATTGATTTGCTTACCCCTAAATTAGAGCAAGAGCTCGGCCGTAAAATAAAAGAAGAACATGATGAGGTAGCTAAGAGAGAAGTGATAGAAGCAAATTTGAGGCTTGTTGTAAGCATTGCAAAGCGATATACCGGCCATGGCCTTTCATTTTTGGATCTCGTCCAAGAGGGAAATCTTGGCCTAATTCGAGCTGTAGAGAAGTTTGATTATACAAAAGGATATCGATTTTCTACCTATGCAACCTGGTGGATCAGGCAGGCGATTACACGTGCACTTGCAGATCAATCGAGGTTAATCCGCGTTCCTGTCCATATGGTAGAAAGTATTAATAGAATTGAGCGTGCGGTTAAAGAACTTATGCAGGAACTTGGCAGAGAACCTACCTATAAGGAGCTTGCTGCGAGGACCGAAATTCCAGAGAAAAAGATTACCAAGTATTTGAGGCTTGCGCAGCAGCCGCTTTCGCTTGAGATGCCTGTTGGTGATGAAGATGAAAGTAGGCTTGAGAATTTTATTGAGGATACGCGTTCGCTTACCCCTGAAGGGGAAACAATGAATTCTTATTATCGTGAGCAACTCGAAAGGGTAATGGATAAACTTACTCCAAGGGAGCGTGAAATTGTAAAGCTCCGTGCAGGACTCGGCGGAGAATATCCCCATACTTTAGAGGAAGTAGGCACCATTTTTGGTGTAACAAGGGAAAGAATCAGGCAAATTGAGGCTAAGGCGAAAAGAAAGCTTGGTAAATATTTAAAAGAGATTGAGCAGGAGAAGAAAAAGGCAAAACAGCTTTAATAAATTTTATTTCCTGGTGGAGCATAGTGTTCTGGCTGCAGCAATATAACCTTTCCATTTTTATCATTTACGCCTAATACAAGTACTTCTGAAAAGAAATTCCCTATTTGTTTTGGAGGAAAATTTACAACTGCTACA
>WFSP01000028.1 GCA_015485995.1 Caldisericales bacterium
AGAGCGTAAGGTGACGGTAACACTTGGAGGGCACAAAATTGCCCTGTGGATAGGCAAGAACAAGGCTCAGAAGGACGACTTCCTCATCATCCCTATAGACAAAGACCCGGACGTAAAGCCGATTATTATAAACAACAGGACGATGCTGCCGTTAAGGTTCATTGCAGAGTCGCTTGGATGCACGGTAAACTGGGATCCTGCAACGAAAACTATTACCTTAGAGTACAAGAGCGAGTTAGGAGGGTAATGATGAAAAAAGTTTTAACCGTACTGCTTCTTATCGCAATTCTGGGCACTGCTGTAGGATGTTCGAGAGGCAGTAAGGCGAAGAGTAACAAACCGCTTACGCTTCCGTCTTCAGTACCAGAGCAGTCTATTGAAGCGAATGCAAAAAGTGAATTTCCGTCTGCTTACGTAACAAACTACGACAAAATAGAGAACGGGAAGACTATCTCTTTCACCCTGCTTCCACCGAATCTTTTATTAGGACACGTAGTCCCAGTAAATTTAAACGTAGTCCCGTCAAATGTAAAACTTGCAAACGTAATGATGGGTTCCCTCGAGTCCCTGTCAGACGTGTTTCACTTCCACACAGGCGGAGATGCAAAAATTACCACTAAGGGGATTAACGAATTCTTTATTGTTTCGCATCCCTACAATTGGATCGTGGTGTATGTACCGCGGCGCTTTAGTGGTAAGGACTATCTCTATGCGTACGTGTTCAAAGTGGATCCTCTCGTATGGAATAGAGCGCAGGACTTGCTGAAGGACTTTTTACAGAAAAATCTAATTAGGCAATAGCAATCTATCTGCCACAGTACTTATATATGAAGCCTCCAGATGTTTTGGAGGCTTTTTTATATTATTACCCTTGACGAATCACGAAACTGCTGTAAAATAAAAATAGACGGGCAATGCCCGTCTAATGAGTTGTTTTATCCCTGGGCGTTAGTCCAGGAATTTGTACTTCCACTACTTGTGTTCACGATAAACACAAGCGTGGAAGTCCCCCTTAAGCTACGGTATTGCTTAAGGGGCTTTTTGTTTTTACGGTGCCTGCGAGATTCCTTGAAAACCTCGTGGGCTAACCGTAATATGAGGTACAATACCACGCTTTCACCTCCTTTCCTTTGTAATAAGAAGGTTATGAAAATTTTTCAGATTTTTGTAAACCACGCAAAATTGTAATATCAAGCCTATTATTTCTAATATTATTGACAAAATTTTTACATACAATATAATACTAATATAAATTGGTATAAATTCTTACCTAAATTATATTACAAAGGAGATGAGAATTATGAGGAAAAACGCATTCAGTTTTTCTAAAATTTCAGAAGGTGCCCTGTTCGTTGACAGGGAAAGAGAGAAAAAGATGATAGAAGACTACATCTTTAACAAGCAGAACGTAATTGTCATTGCCCCAAGAAAAGTGGGAAAAACCTGGCTACTTACGAAAGTTGCAGAGGAAATGAGAAGCAAAGAGTCTGTAGAAAACATCTGGATAGATGTTTCAAAGACGATAGATGCAGGATCGTTTGCAAGTACAATCGTAAAAGAAGTATTTAACTTCCAGAAGATTTCTTTAGGTACAGAATCCGTTCAAACTATCCTGAAAGCATTGCCAAAGATTATTGCATCCCGTATAAACGTGCAGATGAAAGTAGGAAGCTTTTCTATAGGTTTGGAAGTGAAAAACAAAGAAGAATACGGCGATATTGTTTCTGAATCTTTAATGTTCCTAAATACTTTAAATAAGAAACTCTTCATCGTATTCGACGAGTTCCAGGATATTACGAACTACGAACCAGACTTTACAGGCCCAGTGCGGTATGCAGCCCAGCACTCAGACAATGTTTCCTACGTGTTTATGGGAAGCAAGCAGACAATGATGAGAAAGATATTCTTAAATAAGGACAGCATCATGTTTAACCTTGGCGCTGTCGTTACTTTAAACAGAATCCCGGAAGAAGAAATAAGAAATCTCCTTACGAGAGGTTTTGCTCTGTCCAACGTGTCCGTTTCAAAAGGCGTAATTGACAAAATTGTTGAAGTAACAGACGGATACCCGTACTTTACTCAGTATTTTGCCTATCAGATCGTGCAGGCTGCAGACCAGGGAAAGAAAATCACTGTAAAGGACGTAGATGCAGCGCTCGATGCAGTCGTCGAAGGCAATTCTTACCTCTTTGAAACGATCCTGTCGAGAAAGTCAAAAACGCTAAAGCCCGTTCTTTGCTACATAGCAGCACATAATAGCTCTAAAGGGATATTCGGCGCAAACCTTCCGTTTGCAAACAATACGATAAACTATGCCCTAAAAGCACTTGAGGAAGAAGAGATACTGATAAAAGAGGGTAAGCAGTACTTCATAGCGAACCCGTTCTTCCGGATGTTTCTTAAAGAGAGTTGCTCTATGCAAAACTGAAGTTTATTATTATTTTTATTTCTTTTTATATAGAAAAGCTAATAATAGTAATAATAGAAAGGGTGCTTTTCTGCGAACATTTATACGGTATGGAATGGCAAGAAGTGTAGGCAATATGAGGGGTAGGTAGAGATTGAAAATTTTCATATAATTGTAAAATATCTCGTAGCATATAATATACTCTAACATATAGGTATCGTGAGCTTATATTGTGAATACAATATGCTTATCATACACGTCTACTATATTC
>WFSP01000029.1 GCA_015485995.1 Caldisericales bacterium
AATCTAAACTGTGCAGTTTTACTCATAGAGAATAACGATGCACTCCTTAGATGTACTGCTGTACCATCAGATAGAGGCAATACTTTTCCTTTTAGCATCTTGCTTGTTTTGCTATTACTCTTTCCTTTTATGTTTCTTCTTTCATATACATACCGGTAATCATCATTAAACATACTCTTTAACCTCCTGTATATGTGTTAGCTTTCATTTACTCTTTTGTCCAGTATATCACATTTACAAGAGTCTCATATGTTTCTGAACTTATGCACCCAGGAAAATCCTAAAGTAGATTTAAATATTAAGTTTTATTTTTTATCATATCGTACCCTGCAATTAATGCGGCTCCGTAGATTATTAAGAGCAATATCCAATTGGGAATAATAGGTTTTGGCGGGGGTATGGATTTTGTTGAAAATTTATTTTTGAAGATTGTATATCCTGCAACTTGCCTTAATAAAACAAAGTGCGGCTGGAGGCCGCCTGGCGGCAATCCGTCGACATTTCCTTGAATTACAAAAAAGGTACAATCTTGTGGCAGAGGCCTTTTGTATGGCTGCACTTCCTTGAGCATTCCAGAACTTACCGCGCGTCCACTGAGCGCAAAGGTAAAGTCTGCCAATGCACCGTTGGGAATATAAATGGTATCCCCTTCTTTGGAATTCAGTTTGATGAAAGTCGCAAGTGATATATTCCTTTTGTTTAAAATTGATGCTGCTTTGCCTTTCCCGGGTTTTCTGTTTAATAACTCTTTATTATTTTTATCTATTTTTATAAGTGCGGGGATAACTGCTTTTCTTAGGGAAATACTTGAAATTCTCCCGACGTTTGCAACCGGAATTGTGAGCAATACAATAAAAAGTGTTGTAAATAGTATTATGTGTCCTATTATTATTCCGGCGTTGCCGTTTCTTTGTGTTAGGAAAATGTAAATATAATAGATCCCGAAACTTGATAGGATAGAGAGTGGGATAAAGCTGTGCACATCCCAAAAGCGGTTAGGATAAAAAAAGGCAATTGGAATTAGTATGACTAAGAGAATAAGTGGCCAGAGGTATTTGTTTTTGTTCTTTACGGAAAAAAATGCACCTATTGCTCCGAATCCCCATAAAAATAGATAAACAGGAGTAGGCATAGGAACCCGCATATCTTTCTGAGCCAGAGCGTTGTTCGGATGTAAGTACTGAATATTTCTTAACAGATGAATTAGCCAGGGTGAAAAGGCTGCAAGAGAGATAAGTATTGATACGAGTATAAGTTTTCTTCTTTCCTTTCTAAAAAAAGCATATACAAGAAAAGAAACGAGGTAAAAATAGGGGATTGCAATATGCGAATAGAGCAGGAGTGTTAAAATAATAGGAGTTGCAATTTTCTTGTCTTTTTCTATTGAGTAAAATGCAATTAGCCCCAAGATTTGAGTAAGTGATGCGGCAGATGTAACTGCGGATTGCCATAGGAATGGGACCATGCTTCCGAGCAGGATTACAGAGAAAAAAGCGGTTTTCTTGTTGAATATCCCACGTAAAACAAGCCATAACACGATAAGAGTCAGGGGAAACATTACAAAGCTTATAAACTGTGCTATAAAAGTTATTGGAATGCCAAGTTTTAACAGAGAAAGCATAAATAGATGGAGAAGAGGGGGGTAGAGTTGGACCCTTCCAAACGGGGCATATTCCCAATATGCATTTAGGGTGATTCCTCCTGCAAGATTATATCCTTGCATTGCGGCAATATGATAATAAATATCTATGAAAATTGGATAAATGTACCATTTAATGATTAGAAATATAATAGTTAAAGAAATATAGAAGACGGATAAAGCATCCCATACATTTTTCTTCAAAAAGTTTTTCAATCCTCTCTTACCCCCTGCAAGTTTAAGCGTATTTATGCCTTTGAATATTCATTCGATTTGCATAAATCTTTTATAATATTATAATACTAATCCACAATAATAAAGAAGGTGAAATGATGAAACGAAGGATTTTAGATATTATAGGAAAGGTAGATTATCCATACACCTGTGCTATTGTAAATAACCAAAGGATGGGTTTTCTTGATGAAGTTGAAGAAACGGGAAAAGTGAAATTGCTCTCGGTGGAGAAAGGCGAAGGCAGAAGAACATATGAGCGAACTCTGGCTTTCCTCGCATCTTACTGCACAAAAAAAATGAATGCTAACTATCGCGTCCAAATTAAGCATTCTTATGGTGATGCACTGTATGGAGAAGTAGACGGAGCAAACGATCTCTCTATTGTTACAAAAGTTAAAGAGTGTTTGAAGGAGCTTGTTAAACGGAATATGGACATTAAGAAACACGAGCTCACAAAGGAAGAAGCAATCAGAAAATTGGAAAGAGAGCAAAGATTTGACGATATAAGATTGCTTAAGTATCTTTCTAAAGATACGATTACCCTTTATTTCATTGATGGATATTATGTGTATTTTGCAGGCCCCTTACTTCCAAATACGGGAATGCTAAAGGTTTTTGATGTTGTTCCGTATGCTCCTGGATTTCTTGTTATGCTCCCGGAACGGAACAATGTTTGGAAAGTAAGCGAGATTGCAGATAGACATAAGTTATTTGAAACTTATCAAGAATCTAAGAAATGGGTTGAGCGTTTGAACGTCCGCTTTGTAGGGGATCTTAACGAGGCTATTGTAAACAAGGAAATCTCAAAGGTGGTAAAGGTACAAGAAGCTCTTCATGAAAAGAAAATATCGGATATAGCCGATATGATAAAACACAGGGGTTCAAAGATTGTTCTTATTGCAGGCCCAAGTTCGTCAGGGAAAACGACCTCTGCAAAAAGGCTTGAAATACAACTCAGAGTTAATGGATTTTCTCCTACTGTAATTTCTACAGATGACTATTTTGTAAACCGAGAAAAAACGCCAATTTCTGAGAATGGCAAACCTGATTATGATTGCTTTGATGCAATAGACCATAATCTTTTGCAGGAGCATCTTCTTGATTTGATAAAAGGGAAAGAAGTTCAGCTGCCACATTATAATTTTTTTACAGGCAAAAACGAACGGGGAAAGAAAATAAAATTATTCAAAAACGGCATTTTAATAGTGGAAGGAATCCACGGATTAAACCTTGCTTTAACTGATAAAATAAAACCCGAAGATAAATTTCGCGTCTATGTAAGCGCCCTTACCCAATTAAACATTGACAGTATAAATAGGATTCCCACCCGTGACACAAGGCTGATCCGCCGGATCGTACGGGATAGGCACTTCAGGGGTATTTCAGCTGCAGAAACAATCAAGCGCTGGCCCACGGTGATAAAAGGAGAAGAAAAATATATATTCCCTTATCAAGAGAATGCGGATGTAATGTTCAACTCAGCCCTTGTATACGAACTTGCAGTACTTAGAGTAAAAGCGGAGGTAGCATTGCGTGCAATAGATTATAAAGAAAGAGAGTATGGCGAGGCGCTTCGATTACTTAATTTTCTTTCTCATTTTCTCCCGCTTCTTACCGATGAAATTCCTCCCACATCAATCCTCAGAGAATTTATTGGCGGGAGCTCTTTTAAATATTAATTATTTTTGCTATCCTATGTATTGATGAACGATAAGAAGTTTGATAGTAAATCTTTATTTAAAGAAACTGTATATGCGTTGCTTGCAGGCATAGCGGGAATAGTGTTTGTTTCTATTTTTACGCACAACTGGAATTTTATTTCACTCATTAAATCTTTTAATCCTTATTTTTTAGGAATAGCATTTCTTCTAATGTTCCTTGATTGGGTAATAGAAGCATACGTGCTGAAATTAATCGCAGGGATGCTTGGCTATGAAGTTTCTTTGAAAGACACACTTAATATATTTTTGATTGGCGGTTTTTTTTCAAGGATTACCCCTTTTTCCGGTGGTGGAGGAGAACCGTTTCAAATATATCTTTTTTCCAAAAACAATAAGGTAAAGCCTGGAGATTCTACGGCAATTGTGGCCATAAAGACATTCATAGGTACATTTACACGTATAACTATATTTTTGCTCCTTCCTCTTTGGTTTGCATTGGCGAAACCACACTGGCGCTTATCTCATAATATGAATATGTTTATAAATATTGGCATAACACTCACGATGATTTTTTTTGCTTTTCTCATTTTTGCAATGATAAAGCCGGGGATTGTAGAGTATTGGATAGAACTGATTTCTAGAAGGCCGTTTTTTAGAAGAATTATTCCAAAAAACAAGATTGAAGATGTAATAAAACAGATGAGAAAAATTGTTGACGATTTTGAAAGTGCAAGAGACAAAATTTTTATAAATAAAAAAATTACTGTAGCTTATACATTTGTTCTTAGCTTTATATCATGGGGATTAGTGCTGTTCACTCCTGTTCTTCTTATGAGAGGCTTAGGCATAATGTCTCCATGGCCAGAAATCGTAATTACTGCCCTTATTTTCTATATTGCTTCCGCATATATTCCTACTCCCGGAGGAAGTGGGACTGCAGAAGTCGGTATCCTTGCTTTGTTTGCAGGGCTTATACCGCAGCCGCTAATAGGTGTATTTATTATAATGTGGCGAGTATTCACGCACTATTCTCTTATTATATTCGGTGGAATTCTTACATTTAAGGATTTTAGGAAAAAGAAAAAAAAAGGAGGTAGGAAAGATTAAACCCCGTTGTACAATCTTTCGCCTAAAAACCGTGGTAAATTAGCTGCTACAATTTTTTTGTAAACAGTATCTATGTCATATTGGAAGCGCCCGATTTCAATGCTTTTCAATATAGTATCATAAATGGTGAATGCGCCCATTGGATTGCTATCACGGGGCTGCCCTACGCTTCCTACGTTTATAAGATAGCGCTTTCCTTTTTCCATTTTGAATGTGCGGGAAACGTATCCGGGATAATAGTCTATAAAGCCGTTTTTGTTTTGTATAAAACATCCTGCGATATGTGAGTGTCCGAAGAAACCGATATCAGTTTTCATATTTTCAAAGCTGAGCAAGGCATCCTCCGGCATCAATATATAACTAAAAGGCAATTCTTTATCCAAAGTACCATGAAATAGAGTAAAATGTTCTGTTTCTATAAAAAAAGGCAGATTAGATAGAAAGTTTTTGGAATTTTCAGATAGGTTGAGGCGTGTCCATTGAATCGCAAGACGTGCGTATGCATTAAACTGCCATTCCTCATTTTCATTGTTAACAGCAAAGTCGTGATTTCCCATAACGGATTGAACCGAGTATTCATTTATTTCGTTGATACATTTTTCAGGTTCTGGCCCGTAGCCTACGATATCTCCTGCTGAGTATATGGATTTTACTCCTTTATCTTTGAAGATTTTTAAAACAACAGAAAGCGCTTCATAATTGCCATGCACATCCGATATAAATCCATATTTCATAATTTTTCCGTTCCCTTTCTTTGCATTAAAATTACTTCCCTACATGTAGTTTATCAAACGACTTTTTTAAAACATAATATGCAGTTGTAATTTCTTCTGCTTTAAATAACTTAAGCGCAATAATATATACAATGGAAAATAAAGCAAAAGCAACCGTTATGTTTATAGCAACAAACCAATTGGATTGGGGAGAAATGCTCCGTAAATATTGGTAGAAGTAAAACATTATAATTATTCCGATTAGTGAAGCAGTCGTGAGCTTTATAATAGATACAAAGATTTTTCTTCCACCGAGTGCTCCAACTTTCCTTTTCAAGAATATTATAAGCAAGAACATATCAAGGTATAATCCAATACTTACAGCTAAAGCAATGCCAGAATGTTCGTAGACTTTGACAAGAGGCAGTATAATCGCGATATTTACTGCGGCAGTAATGATAGAAAGAATTGTTGGGGTCCACATATCTTTAAGTGCAAAAAATACACGCATAATCACAATTGAATCCATTGCTGCAAATACTCCTAACGAATAGAAAGCAAATGGTTTTGAGGTAAGGTTTACAGCTGCCGAATTAAATGCACCCCTTTGAAATACTATCATAACGAGCTGTTTACTGAATACGATAGAAATAAAAGTTACAGGAATAATAAAAAAAGAAGCAAAGCGGATACTTTTTGAAAAAATGTTTCTCAGCTCTTTGTAATCTTTTTTTGCAGCTGCTTCTGAAAGAAAGGGGTAATAGGAAGTGGCAAGTGGCACAGTAAGCACACCAAGAGAAAATTGCCTTAATTTGTTTGCATACCCCAGCGCTGCTATGCTTCCTTCACGTAATGTTGACGCTACATTGTTACTCACCACGGTTACGGTGTATGTGGAAACTTGTTGTAGAATGAGCGGTACGGAAAGATAAAGAAGTGTGGGAAGTATTGTCCCGTTTACCTTGAAATTAAATGAGAAGTGCATTCCAAGTTCGTACTTTCCGTATAGAACCATAACCAGTGTTTGCAAGAATGCCCCGAAAATCATTCCTGCTGTGTATGAAGCTACGCCGAGAGACCCGTGAAAAAATATCAAAAAGAGAATAATGGACGTATTCAGTATAAGAGAGACTATCGCGGTGATAAGAAAGTGTTTTTCTGCTTGAGCAACGGCGTATAGGAAATTAGCAATTCCCCAGAAGAGGGAAGCGATAGCAAAAAGGTCAATAAGGTGTGCCGTAATACTAATTAGAGATTCTGCCTTGAATCCCGGAGTAAAAACCTTTACCAGCGGAAAGGAGAACAGTATTAGGAGTGCCATAAATACACCTAACCCCAATACAATATAGTTAAATACCACTTCCAAATCTTTTATTGCTTTTTCCCTGTTGTGATCGAGGAGTTCTATAAAAAGCGGGATGAACGAAACTGCGATTGCACTTGCCGTGATGTTTAATGTTATGGAGGTGATCGGAAAAGTTGCATTAAGTGCATCGGCAGCATGTGTTGTTCCGAAGTAGGCACTGAATAGCATATCTCTTGCAAGTCCGAGTAGGCGGCTTATTACGGCCGCTGCCATAAATATTAAAGACGCCTGGACAGCATTTTGTTTTAAGAAACTTCTACTTTTCATTTTTAACAGGAAGGTAAATTACAAGTATAATTAAAATTGAAGCAATAATGCCTATCCCAATTCCCCAGAGGCTTCTGTATAAAGAAACAAGAAAAGTTTCCCTAAGATGAGAAAATGTATCTACGATAGAGACAGAGCCCATTGCGGCAAATGCAGAAAAAATAATAACCCATTTCTTTCGCATTAAGTATGCAGCAAGTATAGTGAAGAAAACTCCAGGATACCCGATTAAGAATTCTTTAAAGCGAGGGCGTGCAACTATATGATGTTCAAGGAACGCCCTAAATTTTAGTTCCAAGGATGAGATGCTTACCCCTGTATTTCCGGAGCGTAGAATATAAACAAGTAAAACTCCGGCAAGCATAATCAGGATGATAATGTGCCCCCATTTTACCGTGATGTTCCATGCATGTTTTGTTTCAGTAATAAGATTATATTTGTCTTTCGGTGTTTCCTTATTGTTAAAGTTTGCGCCGAAAACGTAAAGATAATTGGCGATAAGAAAGATGAAAGGTGAAAGGTAGAGTATTTTTACTCCTCTAAACATATCAAGATTAAGAAGGTAAGGGCTTGGCGAGAGTAACGCACCGATCCATATTGCACCAATAAGGGAAAAGCCAAATAATATAATTGAAAGCAGTAATCCATGTTTTATCGTCTTAATGAGTGTTACTTTTCCTCTTTGATACAGTTTTTTAACATATTCAAAAATGAATAGTGAAATCATTCCTGTTACTGTGACTGTTGCCGAAAGCGCAGCAATTTTTTCAGTTATGTTCTTTGAAAAGAAAATGAGCATAGCTCCAAGTAATGAAAGAATAATGAATAATATAATTGTACTTCTTTCATCGATATCAAATAGAATATACATATAAATTGTAAACAGGGCAATTATTCCGAGTGAGATAAAAAATATTATACTTATGTGAATATTTACTTCAGGCATTGGTTTTGGCACGCCAAACAACATCCCCTTTTCCTTCCACAGGGTGTGCAACTTATTTGCATAGTAGTCATTAACATACATATTTTCTTGATAAGTCTTTCCCGTGTCAATAATTGGTTTTATGTATATAACACGAATATTTCTGTCTGATATGGACCTGAACCAGCGGTTAAATATTTCAGGAGGGGTAAGTTTTAATTGTTCCGCAGGATATATTGAATATACTCGTGTAACGTAGTAGCCTGTTTCTTTGATTAATTGCGGCAAACCTTCTTGGCTATAAATACCTTTTTGTATAGGAAGCTCTATAATATACGTAACAACGTTATTTTTCCTGAAGAAATTTGCAAGAGCTTTTGTTTCTGCCCCTCCATCTCCACAGATTGCATTGCCGTAGAACATTACCGAGTGAATATCGTACTTGTTTATTATGCCTTCAAGATATTGCAAATCACTTTTTCCGGGTGTGTATCTCGGGCGTAGCACTATATTTAGCCCTATGTTTCTGAATTTCTCTATTATATTTTCGTCAAATCCTATTCCAAGATTTACTTCATCTGTTGGGTCAGAGTGTACGATTACCGCATAGGTATCATTCTTGCCACGAATGAGTTTTGTCCCATCAGGGAGGTTTTCTTCCATTCTTTCCGCAAGTTCCGAGTTTTTTGTAATAAGTACCGTATAAAATGGTTTGATTGGGTAATTTTGGAAATTAATATTGTCGGATATTGATTGGGGCAAAGTCCCTGAGAGAATGTCGCCCCCGCCGTACTGTGATACTTCTCCGTTGTCTATTACATCTTGAATACATTGCTCTGGAACTGCAACACTAACAATCCCGTTTTTGCTGAGTTCGTTTATTGCGTCATATGCTGTTTTTCCGTATGCATTTGCGAATGTTTTGAATGTATAATAATCAGCCGCAATATCAACTGTATTTTCTTTCTTTTCTGCCGATATTCTTATTCCTATTTGAAACAGTGAAATGATAATAGAAGCGATAATGACGGCAATAAGAAATTTACTTACAGGTTTTATTTTCATTTATACCCCCTACATTTTTTCTTTTTTTTCTATTCCCATCAAATCTAAAAGAAGGGACAGAACTATAACAGCAGCGCTTACCAGGGCAAGGCGTTCCTTCTCATATTGGGAGCCAATTACTTTATGTTTTTGATAGAACGCATTAACTTTTTTAGAAAAAGCTATTGCAAGAAAAGGTAATTTATGTACTTCATATGTTTGGGCAATATTATGAAGCTTTTCTCTGAAAATCAGTATCTCATTTAAAATGTTTTTTTCTTCTGCTGTATTTAGGAGGGCGGCAACATTTATATTTTTTACATTATTGTAATCTGCCCCCTCTGCTTTTTTGAGAATATTGTTCATCCGTGCATAAGTATATTGGACGTAGTAAACAGGATTATCTATCGATTCCTTTTTTGCAAGATCCATATCGAAATCGAGGTGAGTATCGGCACTTTTCAGCAGAAAGAAAAAGCGCGCGGCATCTTTGCCGACTTCTTCTATTAATTCGTCTAACGTAATAAAGGTGCCTGTATGTTTTGACATCATTACTTCTTTGCCATTCTCATAAAGGTGAACGATTTGATAAATAATAACATTGAGGAAATTTTTAGGTATCTTCATTCCTTGAATTAGGGCCTTCATTGGAATGATATGTCCGAAATGGTCTGCGCCCCATATATCAATTACTTTTTCAAATCCTCTTTTCCATTTGTTTCTATGATATGCTGCATCAACAAGTGTATAAGTGGGTTCACCTGTTTTTCTAACGAGCACCCTGTCCTTGTCGTCTCCAAATAATGTAGATTTGAACCACAATGCCCCATCCTTTTCATACGTATATCCGCTTTCTTTAAAGATTTTTGTTGCTTCCTCAACTTCACCGCTTTTATACAGGGAGCTTTCGTAAAACCAGCTGTCAAACATTATTCCGAAGCGCGCAAGTGAACTTTTAATTTTCCATATCATCATATCTTTTCCTAGTTCTTTTACTTCTTCTCTGTTAGATTTGGTATTTTCCGCATATCTGTCCTTAAATTTAAAAAATATATCTTCTGCGATATCTTCAATATATGACCCTTTGTATCCGTCATCTGGGAATTCTGTTTCTATTCCGCATAGTTTTAAGTAATGGTAAAGGATAGAATCCGTAAATGCATCCATTTTGCTTCCTGCATCATTTACATAGTACTCTTTTTGGACATCAAAACCATTTATTTTTAACAAGTTTCCTAATACATCCCCGATAATTCCTCCCCGCCCGTTTCCTATGTGCAACGGGCCCGTAGGATTAGCGCTTACAAACTCTACCTGAACTTTTTTTCCGTTTGGTTTTTCATAAAAATATTTTTCTTTTAGTTTCTCTATGTTTTCTAAAAATTCTTTATAAGCCAAAAGGCTAAGATAGAGATTTATGTACCCTGGTTTTATCACTACTACTTTTTCTATATAATCTGATTTTATATTTCCCGCAATTTCTTCAGCAATTTTTATTGGTGCTTTATGCAATATTTTTGCCATTTTAAAAGATATTGTTGTAGCAAAATCCCCAAGGCCTTCTGGAGCGCTTGTAATACTAACAGGAGGGGGATTGACCCCCTCGTAAGTTAACTTAACCGCAGATTCTACTGCTGTTTCAATTTCTTTAAACTCCATAATTTTGTCCTTTGAATGTAAGTTTTGGGTTTCTCACTGCCGCTACTTCGTCGAGCCTTCCGACGGGTGTATTGTGAGGCGCCTCATTTAAAATTTCGGGTTGTGTTTTTGCTTCCTGAGCGATTTTTATCATTGCCTCAATAAATTGGTTCAATGTTTCTTTGCTTTCCGATTCGGTAGGCTCTATCATAATTGTTTCTTCTGCATATGGTTCAAAGTGTGGGAAATATATTGTCGGTGGATGAAACCCGTAGTCCATAAGCCGCTTGGCAATATCCAAAGTTTTTACTCCGTATTCCTTATATTCTCTTCCCGTGAGAACGCACTCGTGCATACAGGTTCTGTCATACGCGGGTTTATAATATTTTTTAAGTTTTGCAAGCACATAATTTGCATTAATTATGCTGGTTTCTGCGGCATTTCGCAACCCATCTGCCCCGAGAGAAAGGATCCATGCATATGCTTTTAGAATCACAGGGAAGTTTGCATAAAAAGCGCGGACACGACCTATTGATTTTTTAGGGTCTTCGAAGAAATACCTTTTGTTATCAAATCCAACAATCGGGGATGGTAAGAATTCCTCTAATTCTTCTTTTACGCCTATAACGCCTGCACCTGGCCCTCCGCCGCCGTGAGGAGTAGAAAAAGTTTTGTGCAAGTTAAGATGTACCACATCAAAACCTGCATCTCCCGGGCGCACTATGCCAAGCAATGCGTTGAGGTTAGCTCCATCATAATAGAGAAACCCTCCCTTACTGTGTACTATTTCTGTAATCTTCTCAATATTCTCGTCAAATAATCCTACGGTATTGGGATTTGTAAGCATTAATCCCGCGGTATCTTCGTCCATTAACTTTTCCAATTCGTTAATGTTTACTCCGCCTCTTTCATCTGATTTTACCTCTATGGCCTTGAATCCTGCCATTGCAGATGAAGCAGGGTTCGTGCCGTGTGCTGAGTCTGGAATAAGCATCTTATGGCGGGGTTTTCCTTTATCTTCGAAGTACTTTTTTATAATAAGAACGCCGGTGAGCTCTCCATGTGCCCCGGCGGCTGGCATCATCGTAAAGCGTACCATTCCCGTAATTTCCTTAAGTGCTTTTTCAAGCTCATACATAATCTGTAAGCTGCCCTGAACGTAATCTTCTGCTGCAAATGGATGAGCGTAAATAAAGTTGTCAAGATTTGCCAGTTTTTCGTTTATTTTCGGGTTGTATTTCATTGTGCAGGAACCGAGTGGATAAAGCCCGTCGTCCACGCCGTAGTTTAGTTTGGAAAGTTTGGTGAAGTGCCTGATTACGTCTACTTCTGAAACTTCCGGCAGCTCTTTTTCCTTACTGGAGAATGCATAGCCAGGTATAATATTACTTATATTTTCTTCTGAAAAATAATCTTTGGGCAATGAATATCCTGTTCTATTTTTCACGCTTTTTTCATATATGGTTTTCATTTCATTTGCCCTCCAAGTAAATTAGCAATAAAGTCAAGATTTTCTTTTGTGAAAATTTCCGTAACCGAGAACAGCATATAACCTTCCAACTCAGGATAAAACGTTGACAATCTCAGTGGGGGAATAAACTTATTATCTATAAGTGCCTTTTCTATTTTGCTCTCATTGTGTGCATAAAGCATAAATTCGTTGAAAAATGGATAGCTTATGCTTTTGAACTTGCCGCTTTCCAGAAGTTTATCATATAGGTAATGAGCAGCTTTTACGTTGTATTCCGCAATTTTCCTTAACCCTACTTTCCCCATAAGGGATAAATATGCGTTGCTTACTACAATATTTAGTGCATGGTTTGAACAGATATTTGATGTTGCTTTCTCCCTTCTTATATCTTGCTCCCTTGCCCTAAATGTCATTACAAATCCACGCTTTCCGTTCTTATCGGTTGTTTCTCCCGCCATTCTTCCCGGAATTTGCCTGATAAACTTCATCTTGCTTGCAATGTATCCGTTGAAAGGCCCGCCAAAATTTAATTCCATTCCAAAGGATTGTGCTTCACCTGCAACAATATCCACATCCATCTCGGCGGGGAATTTGAGTAATCCTAACGACATACTCTCTGCTACGACTTGTACAACAAGCGCGCCTTTTTTATGGGCTATTTCGGAGATTTGCTTGACATCTTCTATACCGCCTAAAAAATTCGGGCTTTGAATAACCACACAAGCCGTATCATCATCTGCAAGTGATTCAAGTTTTTCAATATTTGCTAATCCATTGCCGTAGGGAAGCTGTATAATTTCTGTTTTATGCGGTTCCGTATAAGTGCCTACTGTTTCTTTGTAGTGGGGATGCAACAGTTGGGAAACTATGATTTTGTTTTTGTGCGTAATACGCAAGGCCATTAGTACTGCTTCGGCAGTTGCGGATGCTCCGTCGTATATTGAGGGCACTACCACTTCCATACCCGTTAAGCGTGAAATATGCGTTTGGTATTCGAACATAGACTGGAGGTTTCCCTGGCTAATTTCCGGCTGATACGGTGTGTAGGAAGTATAGAATTCTTCACGAGAAACAATTGCTTTTACAGCTTCCGGGACAGTATGTCTATATGCGCCAGCTCCTACAAGTGGTTTGTAAGAGAAAAAGTCGAGATTTTTCTTTGATATTGTGTAAAATTTTTCTTTGAGCTCTTCTTCGCTGAGCGCTTCCGGTAAATTTAACTTGCCTTTTATCCTTACGGAAGAAGGAATGTCCTTTAGCAATTCACCCATAGAGGAAACACCTATTTCTTTCAGCATTTCCTCTTTTTGTTTTTCCGTATTCGGAATGTATCTCATTTTTGTTTTACTCTTTTCTGTAATCTGTGTACTTTTTTGCATCCATTAGATTTTTAAGTTCGTCAAAGTTTTCTACTTTTATTTTTGCTATCCAACCTTTTCCGTATGAATCTTTATTGATTATAGACGGCTCCTTAATTGCTTCTTCGTTTATTTCTATTACTTCACCTGACATGGGAGAGAAAATATCAGATGCGGCCTTAACCGATTCGATGGTAGTAAGTGTTTCTCCTGCTTTTACTTTTTTGCCTTTTTCGATTTCCTCCAAGTATACAATGTCTCCCAATTTGTCCTGTGCATAATCGGTAATGCCGATTGTCGCTACATCACCTTCTATCTTTGCCCATTCGTCATCTTTTGAATAATAAAGCCCCTCAATAACTTTGTATCCCATTATTTACCGACCTCCCTATATTTTATTTAATAATAACCAATTATACGATATATACCGAGATTTTCAAGAATTTTTAAAGAATTCATACAGTAGCATATAGTCTTCTATGGGGAGGGTTTCAGCTCGCCTGTTGAATGGAATTTTTGCAAATGCTAATGCATTCCTAACTTGTTCCTTATCAAAACGTGTAGATAAGGAGTTAAGAATTTTCTTTCTCCTTTGTGCAAAAGCAGTGCGCACAATCTTAAAGAACAAATCCTGATCTACTGCCTCGTTCACTTTCTTTTTGTTTAGTTCAATTAAGGTAGAGCTTACAGTAGGCTTTGGATAGAAAAAATGAGGAGGAAAAGTTTTTAAGAATTTCTTTTCAAAGTAAAAATCCACAAGAATGGTAATTGCTCCATAACTTTTGCTACCTTTTTCCGATAGGATTCTTTTTGCAAATTCTTTCTGTAGCAAAAGAACGGCCCGCTTAATATTTTTGGCCTGAATAATTTTTAAAAGCAAATCGGTTGATATGTTGTACGGAATGTTTCCGAATAATTCTTCCGTGTTATATGTAGAGAAATCTATGCTTAGTGCGTCCGTAAGAATTATTTTAACATTGTTTGGTGCAGATTCTTTGTAAAACGGGGAAAATCTTTTGTCTTTCTCTATTGCAAAAACTTCTTTTGCAAACGGAGCCACAATGTTTGTAAGAAAAAGAAAACCGGCGCCTACTTCCACATAACTTTTATTCTTTTGTGGGGCAATTTGCTCTTTTATAAAATCAAGGGCAGACTCCTTGATAAGGAAGTTCTGCCCCAAGTTTTTAGACGGAAATATTTTATAGTTGTTTATTAATAACTTAACTTGTCTGGAAAGGTCCATTTTCCTGGAAGAATATAGATTGTTACAGTTCTTCGGCCCCATCTGTATGCGTCGGCTGTGGAGTAAAAAAACACATCAATTTTATTTCCTTTTATAGCACTTCCCGTGTCTCCTGCAACGGCATATCCATAACCTTCCACGTAGAGCAGCGTCCCCAGCGGTATAACTTTAGGGTCTACTGCCACTATTCCGAAAGCACTTCTCATACCAGTGGCTGTGCGCCAGGGGTTTCCGTCAGTTTCTATAACTCTCGGAGAGTATGCTGTTGATACAACTCTTAGCTTTCTCACGAACCTTTCCGGAAAGCGTGCTTTGCCTATCATATACACAGATGAGATGGCGGGGCTTGATACCTTTTCGCTGAGTAGTTCTTGCGATACCTTTTTACCACCGATGTAGGTTATAAGAAATTTCTTTTCAATAACTCCATCCTTCCCATCTCTAAATTTTATCACTTTTCCATTTTGCAGTTTTGAATTCTCTTCATAGATTGTTTTATAGGGAATAGGAATTTTTACTATTTTTGTTTCTGCTTTATAGGTGGAGATTGCAATTTTCTCCCCTGCATATATTTTGCTGTCTAAACCGGGAGATATTTTATCTTTTTCTCCCACTTTTACTTCTGCTTCTTTTAACATTTCTCCAACTGTTTGCTTCGTTGTTTGTAAATTTATCCGCTTACCGTCAATACACAGTTCCACAGGTTTTGCCCTTGTAATTTTAATTACGTTTACGTGCAGTTTTCCTCCAAAGGACGGTATTATTAAATCGCCGTTCCCTATTGGGATACCTGCTTTTTTTACTGCTTGGCTCGCAGTAAGGTTTTTTGTTGAAACTATCTGGCGGACATTCTTTCCGTCAACAATTGTGTAAGAATGCAAGAATAAAACAACAAAAGAAAACAGCAGGAGGATTGTTATAATGCTTACATTGACAACTTTTTTCATTGTTTTTTCCTCCTGTAAAGTTTCTTTTCTATATTTGATAAATGCTCGTTTATGCTTTTTAATACCTGAACAATTTCACTTACTATGTCGCTGTCGAAATCCCTCAAACTGAAATTAGAGTTAGAGAATTCAATATCTTCTGAGTCTTCAAGTTCATTGATTTGTGCAATAATAGAGAGTTTCTTTTTTGTTGATATTTCTTTGTCCGAAGCTTTCCCGCTGAGCCTGGTGAGTAAAATAGTTGGAAAAAAGTAGTATATACCTTTTCTGCCTACTTCTAAGTTCATTGCTTCGCAAAAGCTGATTAGCGAAAGCGGGGAAATCTGAAACACCGTTCCGTTTGCAAGAATGAACAGCACGGAAAGCTTTCTATTTTTGCTATTTCGTATTCTGGAAAACTGCAAAACAGTCCTTTTATCAATTTTTATACCATCGGTCCATAATATTTGGTTTGAAATCGTTGGAAAAGTTTTGCTAAATCCATTATCTATTTTTTTTGTATAATGAATCAGGAAGATGGAAAACTCTGTTGTAACAAGCCCATCCTCTTTATTCAAAATACTATCCTTTACAACCTTTTCGTTGTACGTTCTTTTTATTGTGCGTTTTGCAGTAAGAAGCGCACCCTTAATCGTTTTTATCTCCATATTTTTCCTTTAAATTAAACATAACTGAGAAATTAGTATACTGAAAATTGAGTTTTAAGCAAGTGAGTGTATAAGTCCAATACATTTGAGACTTCAAATAGTATTTTATTATAAAATCCATAGGTGACAAATTATTGAGGCTGTGATGAGGCCTTTCAGTGTTATACCAGATGAGGTATTCTATGCTATGAGTTCTGAATTGAATGTGTTTACATCATCTGATAATAAGTATAAGTGGTAATCTATGAATTCTTCTTCAAGTGTCTTGTTTGCTCTTTCTATATATCCATTTATCTTAGGATGCCCTGGGTATATAAATAGATGTGTAATGTGCTTATCTTTGAGATACTTATCAAACATACCTAAGTACTCTGAGCCGTTATCTGTTTGAACTGCTGTAATTGGGTATGATTGTAGTTGTAGCGTATTGTTTGACTTTAGTTCTGATTTCAATTCTAATCCTAATCCATCAATGTTACCTGGATATACTGCTTCTGCTTTCTTAAAGAAGTCTAATGCATTCTTACTGCTCTTTGATTTATATGCATAGGAGAAAGCAAATCTTGTATTAATATCTACTGCATTGTATATGTATCTCTTAATGCCATTTATGAACTCTACGATTGTA
>WFSP01000030.1 GCA_015485995.1 Caldisericales bacterium
AAAACAGCTTTAATAAATTTTATTTCCTGGTGGAGCATAGTGTTCTGGCTGCAGCAATATAACCTTTCCATTTTTATCATTTACGCCTAATACAAGTACTTCTGAAAAGAAATTCCCTATTTGTTTTGGAGGAAAATTTACAACTGCTACAATTTCCTTATTGAGTAAATCTTCTATTTTGTATAGTTCTGTTATTTGTGCGCTTGATTTTTTAATTCCCAATTCTCCAAAATCTATCAGAAGTTTATATGCGGGTTTTCGTGCTTTTAAAAACTTTTCTGCTTTTATTATTCTGCCCACCCTAATGTCTATTTTCTGAAAATCATTGAAATTTACTTTTTTATCGTTCATATTTTTTAAAGTTAGCAAACTCCTTTACGATATTTATGGCTACCTCTACGGCTTTTTCCATTGATTGAACAGGTACATACTCAAACACACTGTGTTCGTTATGTCCACCTGTGAATAAATTCGGTGTAGGTATCCCCATAAATGAAAGTCTTGCTCCGTCTGTGCCGCCCCTTATCGGTTCAATCTTAGGTGTGATGTTTGCATTTTTTATAGCATTTACTGCTATTTCCATTGCTTCCGGATAAGCTTCTATTATTTCTTTCATATTATAATAGCTGTCTTTTATCTCAATGTTGATGGTATTTTCACCATATTTTTTGTTTAAGAAGTTTACACATTCTGCAAGATATTCTTTTTTGGCCTCAAACTTTTCTTTATTATGGTCTCTTATAAGGAGTTTTATAGTTGCCTCTCCTGTATCTCCGCTTATTTGATACGGATGGTAAAATCCTTCGTAAAGTGCTGTATATTCGGGTGCTTCATTATGGGGAAGCATTGATAAAAGATCCATAGTAATCTTTATAGCATTTTTCATTTTATTTTTTGCAAAGCCTGGGTGTATGTTCTCTCCTTTAATTTTTACTGTTGCCGTTGCAGCATTAAAATTTTCTGTTTCAAGGTGGCCAATTCCTCCGCCATCTATAGTATATGCATATTCTGCTCCGAATTTTTTTGTATCAAATTTGTCCATTCCTTTTCCAATTTCTTCATCAGGCGTAAATGCAATTTTGATAGGGCCATGTTTAAATTCCGGGTGAGAGCTGACAAAACTTGCCATCTCCATAATTTCTGCAACTCCTGCTTTATCATCGGCTCCTAAAAGTGTTGTTCCGTCTGTTACAATAATATCCCAACCCGAATATTTTTTTATACATGGAAATTCACTCGTTCTTAAAACAATATTTTTCTTTTTGTTGAGCACAATATCTTTTCCATTGTATTTTTCTACGATTCTTGGTTTTACATTTTCTCCAGGTGCATCAGGGGCTGTATCCATATGCGAAATGAATCCTACGGAGGGTGTATTCGGAATATTGCCCTCAATATTGCAGTAAACATATCCGAATTTGTCTACCTCTGCAGGAAACCCCATTGCTTTGCACTCTTTCACTAAAAGTTTGGCAAGAACAATCTCGTTAGGATTGCTTGGAAATGAATTTGATTCCTCATTGGATTGCGTGTTTATTTTTACATAATTGAAAAATCTTTCTATTAATTTTTTATTCATATTCTTACCGCCTTTGTTTTCTATTTTCATTCTATTATATTATAATCAAAAATAAGACTTAAAAGAATTCTTTGGCAAGTTTTTATTGGAATAATAAAAAAGTATATAAAATATAAATAAGATTAACATTTTATAGGGAGGTAAATATGGCAGAATTTCATTTGAAATGCGAAAAAGAGGATATTGCTGAATATGTGATGCTTGTTGGCAATCCGCAACGTGCAGAAAAAGTTTCAAAGCTTTTGGAAAGCCCGAGGCTTGTTAATGAGTACCGGCTACTTTACGTTTACACGGGTACATATAAAGGGGAGCGGATTACTGTTGCAACAACCGGTATGGGTGCGCCTTCCACTGCAATTGTGCTTGAAGAGCTTATCCATCTTGGTGGTAAAGTTTTTATAAGAGTTGGTTCGGCTGGTGGCATTGACCCGAATCTCAGCGTGGGCGATGTGGTAATTGCCACTGGAAGCGTGCGTGATGACGGCACAACTCCGGTATACTTAAGGCCGTCTTTTCCTGCAGTTGCTGATTTTGACATATTGAAAACAATGATTGAAACAGGCAAAGAAATTAAAAAAGACGTGGCGTATGGGGTTGTAATATCTGAAGACCCATTCTACATCCCCTATCCAAAAGAAGAAATGGAAAAGTTTGCACAAAGCGGGGTTAAAGCAATAGAGATGGAAAGCGGATGCGTATTTATCGTTTCTCAGTTTAGGGGAGTAAAGTCGGGTGCAGTATTCGGGCTTGACGGCAACGTTTATATGAACAAAATAAAACCAGAAGGAACAGAAAATATCTATAAACAAGGTGAAGAAGCAGCTATAAAAATTGGGCTTGAGTCATTATATAAGCTTTCTAAGGAAGGAATCAAATGAGAGTAAAAGACGAAGTAATGGACGCACTCCAGAACGGTAATCCGGTTGTTGCTCTTGAGTCAACGATTATTGCACAGGGTATGCCTTATCCGAAGAATGTGGAAATTGCACTGGCCGTGGAGGATGAAGTAAGAAAAGAAGGTGCTATTCCTGCAACGATAGGTATTATTGGCGGCCAGATTATCGTGGGAATGACTAAAGACCAAATTGAGTACATAGGAAAAGCAGAAAACGTACTGAAGCTTTCTACTAGAGAAATCCCATACTGTTTGGCAATGAATAGGGATGGTGCAACTACTGTATCTGCTACGTCCTATATAGCTGAAATTGCGGGAATTGAAGTATTTGCAACAGGTGGCATAGGAGGAGTGCATCGCGGTGCTTCTGAAACTTTTGATATATCAAGGGACCTTGATGAGCTATCCGAAAGGGATGTAATCGTTGTTTCTGCCGGTGCAAAATCAATTCTTGACCTTCCGAAAACTCTGGAATACTTAGAAACGAAAGGTGTACTTGTTGTAGGTTTTGGCACGGATGAATTTCCTGCTTTTTATACGAGAAAGTCCAGATTAACTATTCTGAAAGTGGACTCTGCTAAAGAAATCGCCTCTATATATAGCAAAAAGCAATCTATTGGCATTGAGTCTGCAGTACTTGTTGCAAATCCTATCCCTGAGGAATACGATATCCCGAAGGAAGAAGTGGATAAATGGATTAATCAGGCAGTAAAAGAATCATTTGATAGGGGCGTCAAAGGCAAAGCGCTTACCCCATTTTTGCTTGCCAGGATTGTGGAAATTAGTGAAGGCAAAGCACTCGAAGCAAATACGGAGCTCGTTAAAAATAATGCACGTGTTGCTGCAAAGATTGCAAAAGCCTTGCACAGCTGATGGACTGGACAAAAGATTATTTTGACGAATTTTATTTAAATTATTTTTTGCGGAATCAACGCGAAGATATTACTGATAAGCAAATTAATCTGGTCAAAAGTCTTTTTAAGAAAGGGAACACAATTCTGGATGCAGGATGTGGGATCGGCAGACATACTATAAAATTGGGAGAACTGGGATTCAATGTATTAGGTATTGACAGTTCTCCTTTATACATTAAAATTGCAAAGGAAAAAGCAGAAAGCAAAAAACTTTCAAATGTTTCGTTCCGTGTAAGTGATATCCGTGATCTTAATTTTTCAGATGAATTTGATGGTGTTGTAAGCTTATGGTCTTCTTTTGGGTATTTTAATGATGAAACGAATTTTAAAATTGTAGAAAATTTTCATAAAGTTTTAAGAATTGGCGGCAAACTTATTCTTGATGTGGAAAATAGAGATTACATTTTGAAATATTTTGTAAGGGAAACTTTTAAGGAAAGCGGTGATACTTTTATTCTGGAGAGGAGAAGATTTCATCCGAAAGAATCTGTAGTTACTACTCATAGATATATAATTGGTAAAGATTTTAGAAGAGATTACGTAAGGCATATCAGAATTTATTCGGCAACTGAGCTAATTAATTTATTTAAACGTGTAGGGTTCAAAGTTTCTGAGGTTTACGGGGATTATGACTTTGAAAAGTTTTCTGAAAGTTCTAAAAGAATAATAATTATAGGGATAAAGTCTTGACTAAAATGCAGGAATGGATAAAATATTACTGTAAGTGTAATATTATATAGGAGGCCAATTAATGGACGTGATTTTAAAAGTGGAAGATTTGTGGCTCAAGAAGGGTAATAAAGATATAATTAAAAACTTTAATTTAGATATTGAAAGGCATCTTATTTCGGTTGTGCTCGGCGTAAATGGAGCGGGAAAAAGCTCTCTTGCTTATGTTCTTATGGGGCTTTCGGGCTATAAACCGGATAAGGGAAGAATTTTTTTTAAGAATAAAAACATTACTGGCCTGAGTGTTACTAAACGTGCAAAAATGGGAATGACGCTTGCCTGGCAAACACCAGCAGGTTTCGAAGGGCTTACAGTTAAAGATTATATTATGATAGGAATGAAAAATAAATCTATTTTTGCTGTAAAGGATGCTCTGGGCAGTGTGGCTTTAGACCCAATACTTTATATGAATAGGGTAGTGGATAAATCCCTGAGCGGTGGTGAGCGTAAAAGAATTGAACTTGCCGCAGTGTATGCGATGCATCCGGACCTTGTGATTTTGGATGAACCGGATTCAGGAATTGATATCCTTTCATTGGAAAGCGTGAAGAGATTGATAAAAGGGTTTAAAATGAACGGCTCTACAGTATTGCTGATTACTCATAGGGATGAAGTAGCAGATATAGCTGATAAAGCATTTCTTATGTGCAGCGGTTCTATTATCAGAGATGGTACGCCGGGAGAAATTTCCGATTACTTTAAAAATGAATGTAACAGCTGTAATCATAAGGGAATGCCCGAACAGAACCTTGCCAAAGAGAAGGGAGGTATATAGTTATGGTTGCAAAAGTAATAGACGAATATGCTGAAATGATGAATGCGTATGAACAGAGCGGTGGAAAGATTGGAGAATTTTCTAATCCCAATGTTCCTTCCATTGTAATTAGTGGCAATAAAGTACTTGGAAAAAATGAAGTTAAGGGATTAATAATAGAACCTACACCAACAAAGGACGGCGTAGATGTTAAAATTACCGTAAAAAGCGGTACAAAAATTTTGTATCCTATGGCTCTTTGTTTCGGGGTTCTTCCAAAAGATGGTACGCAGATAATAAATATGGAGGCAATAATTGAGGATAATGCAGGAATGAATGCGATTTCGCACTGCGTTTTTCCTAATGCTCGGCATATTATTCACAAGATGAATTACGATGTGCATATCGGAAAACATAGCTTTTTCCGTTATGAAGAAGTGCATTTTCATGGAGAGCAAGGAGGGGTAGAGGTTGTTCCTTTCACCTCCGGTACTGTGGGTGAAGGTTCTTACTTTAAATCTACCTTTACGCTTAAAGAGGGAAGAGTTGGCAAACTTGATATAAAGTATGATATGGATGTGGAAAAGAATGGAAAGCTTGAGCTGTATTCAAAAGTGTGGGCAAAAGGGAACGATATTGTAAATATAGAGGAAAAAGGCAATTTAGAAGGCGAAGAAGCAAGAGCTCTTATAAAAAGCAGAGTTGTTTTGCAGGATGAATCGCACAGTAAGGTTGTTTCCGTAGTAAATGCTCGTGCGCCTTATTCAAGAGGCCATGTTGATTGTATGGAAGTTGTTCAAGATAATGCAGTTGCAGAAGCGGTCCCGATTGTAGGAGTTTCTAATCATCTTGCAAAAGTTACGCATGAAGCTGCTATAGGATCCCTTGATTCTAAGGAGATAGAAACACTTGAGGCAAGAGGTTTGTCAGAAGATGAAGCAATCAAAGTTGTAGTAGGGGGGTTATTAAAATAATATGATTGTAACCACGTTGGAAGGGTATGCATTAAAAGCTTTAATGTATATTGCCAATAAGGATAGTAAAAGGGCAACTGTTAAGGAAATTGCCAAAGAAAATAGGATTTCTTTTCCGTATATTCTTCGTATTTGCTCTGAACTGAGAAAAAATGGAATCCTCACGAGCATTAGGGGAAGAGATGGCGGGTATGTGTTGAAAAGATCTCCGTCCGATGTTTCCATATATGAAATTATAAAAGCTGTGGGAAGAGAAACAGTAGAACTAAAATGTGACTATGGCAAGCGGACAGAGCTCCCCTGTTATCAGGTTGAATGTATATCCCTTAAAGCATGGGCTCTTATTAGAAACAGAGTGGATAATACTTTGAAAAAAATAATGTTATCGGATTTAATTTCGGAGAAAGGAGATACAAAGAAATGGCAGTACAACAAACACAAGTAATTGACGTATTAAAAACTACATTTATTCCTGGAGTTAAAAAATTATTACTTTCTGCAGGAATGCTTAGGGAAGTAAAGGTGCAGGGGGATAAAGTTTTAATTTCTGTTACAATTCCTCAAGTATCCAGTGAAGATGAGCAAAAACTCAGAGCATCGCTTACTAACCGAATCAAAGCATTAGGGGCAAATGAAGTGCAAATAGACATTAGTTTCAAGAAAGAGCAGAAAATTAAGTATTCTATTGCTGTTGCTTCCGGAAAAGGAGGAGTGGGCAAATCCACGGTAAGTGTAAACCTCGCCGTTAGTTTAGCAAAGCTTGGCAAAAAGGTAGGGGTTTTGGATGCGGACGTGCACGGTCCGAATGTGCCTATAATGTTTGGTATCACTGAGCATCCTACGGTGAACGAAGAAAAGCGCCTTATTCCTATTGAAAAATATGGAGTTAAAGTAATGTCTCTTGGTTTTTTACTGGAAAATCGGTCTACCCCAGTTATTTGGAGAGGTCCTCTTGTAACAAAAGCAATTGAGCAGCTTTACAATGATGTGGAATGGGGAGAATTAGATTATTTACTTATTGATTTACCTCCCGGAACTGGCGACGCAGCTCTTACAGTTACTCAGTCACTTCCCTTGAAATACGGCCTGATTGTTACAACGCCTCAGGATGTTGCAATTGCGGATGCTTCTAAAGCACTCGTAATGTTCAAACAGATGAAAACGCCTGTGCTTGGGGTAATTGAGAATATGTCTTATTTTATTTGCCCGCATTGTGGTGAAAAAAGTGAGATTTTCGGTCATGGCGGCGGTGAAAAAATGAGCCTTGAAAATGGCGTGCCCTTCCTCGGAAAAGTGCCTCTTGAAATGAAAGTGCGCGAAGGTGGCGACAGAGGAGTGCCTGCGGCAGCCAGCGAAGAGAAAACAGAAACAAAGGATGCATTCTTGAAAATTGCGAAGAAAGTGATGGAAGTTTCTGATAAATAAGTAATAGGAGGGGAAGAGAATGAGAAAATTAGTTGTATGGGTTCTTGTTGTTATACTCGTACTTGGTTTTGTATATGTAGGTGGCAACTTACTTGAAGCAGTTAACGGGAACGTAAATGAGCGTAAAAGCTTTGACGTTAGTTACCTGCCTTATGCAGATACTGTATTAGTAAGCCAAAGCGGAGAAAGCGCAACAAATACATTTTTCCCTTCTCTTACCCTTTTCCATTCTCAAAGCAGTGATAACGGTGAAACGATTTATCTTTATAAAAATCCTATTTCAGAAGTTAGAATTAAAGAAACAGTTAATACAAGCATAAGCCCTGTTGACAAAACTCTTTATGACTTTAATAAAAATGGATTTACTACAAACTTTTATTGGGAGAATGGGTTTCCAATAATAGACGCTGTGCGGGTGAATAAAGAATTATTCTCTTCTGTTTGGAGAAACTGGGAATTTACCTCTTCAAACAAAGAATCACTTCAGTCTCTGCTTTCTGCAATTTTGCAAAAAGGCAAGCTTATAAAAGATGACCCTGATTTTCAGATGTTGTGGCAAACGCCAAATGACAAATCGCTCTATGGGATTGTTTACAACGATGCAAGAGATGCTTTTACCGAGAAACTACAAATTCCATTTTTTAAGTTTTCGTATCCCCTTTATTTCTCTTATGATGAGAATAAAAAGGAATTTACAACGGAAAGCTTGAATAGTGTGCCGCAAGGTTCGCTTTTCTTTAAACCATTTGATTTTGATAGTGCTTTGCTTGAGATTGCAGAGCCGGAAACCGATGTAATTAAAAAACTCATAACGAACAGTGGGCTTCAAATGATAATTTCTGAAAAACTTGGGCTTCCATTTGAAAAATTTTCTCTTTTTTCCTCTATGAACAGTGGAGAATTTGTTCTGTTCAATCAAAGCGATTTTCTCTTTGCTGTAAAGTCAACTCCTATAAGCAACACTCTTTACAGAAATGAAATAATGCAGCTCGTTGCAAATGCAAAAGCAACAAGCGAAAAGATAAATAATTTTTCTTTGGTAACTTACTTTGCTCCGAACGTTCGTTTCTATGCATTGGAAATGCCGTCGATGTTTATAATTTCTACAAAGAAAGATGCACTTAAGCAGATTGCGGAAAAGTCAACACCTGTGTTGAGCGTGGAAAGCACCTCGGAGTTCATTTCAGTAAAAAAATCTTTTAACGATATTGCAACGCTGTATAGCCTTAACGTTAACCCTTTAAAATTACCTGTGTTTGCAACATCTTGCACTTTAACTCAAACTCAAAAAGACGGCAAACTTACTGCAAAAATAACTTTCGGAAAATAATAATCTGCAAAATAAATTTATAAATTTTCATTGCATTAATTTATGCAGTGTATATTCTAATATGCTGTTTTTGTAAATATAATAGATACTGTCAATAGTTTTGTGTCAAATTCTTTCATAGTGTAGAAGCCCCCGCTTTATCAGTTGTGTTCAGTATTTTATGTGTTTTAAGTGGCCTTTCTTCATTATTTTTGTTTAATTTATTTGTTTTATTCAATTTCTTTTCTTTTTTATTTCCATATCTTTCTTCCCTTATCTTTATCACTGCATCCCTTGCATT
>WFSP01000031.1 GCA_015485995.1 Caldisericales bacterium
GGAAACGTACCTTTTTTAAGAAGATTTATAATATCAAAAACAGAGTTTATGCCCCTAACATTGTATTCTCCACTTTTTAATTCCTTTTCCGACTTATCAATCCGGACAATAAGTACAAAGCCAATCGGATCAATTATCAAATGGTTCTCTTTAAGAGTTTTTGCAATAGATAATGCCGTGGCATTTTTCTCTATCGTAAATGCGGCATTGTGAATACCCGTAACAAGCGAAGGATAAATTTCAAAAGCTGCAAAGCACAGCAAAATTAAAGCTAATATTATTAGCCGTATTAAGAATCTTTTCGTTCCTTCCTCCTCAAATAGCTTAAATAGCTTTGAAGGATGAGTACCGCTTCTGCCGCATCCTTTATCTTCCGCTCCCTCCGCGAATTCACTCCTGCCTTAAGAAACCCCCTGTGGGCAATAACGCTTGTGAACCTTTCATCCCACAAGACAATCTCCACTCCGCTGAGGTGCTTTCTCAATTCCTCCGTAAATTGCAAGACTTTCTCTGCTTGTGCGCCTACTTCGCCACGCAGTGTTTTTGGGAGGCCTATTATAAGAACATTTGAATTATGAGTATTGAGTATCTCTTTTACCGTTTCAAACTCATTGCCGTTGCACTTTATTATATCAATCGGGTTAGCTGTAATGCCAAGCGGATCTGATACGGCAACTCCTATATGCCTTGTACCAACATCAAGCGCCACAAAGACTTTATTTCGTTCCATAACTTATTATAGAACCTCTGTTAGCGTTTCAAAATCTATTTTACTTTTTCCGCTTCCCTGAGCAATGCGGTCGTTTCCGCCTCCCTTGAATCCCTTGCCTACTTTATAAAACAGTTCTTTTGCAGAAATATCTTCATCGGAAAGCCTTCCTACGAGCAGAAAAACATTTCTGTTTGCCCCTCCGGTAAGGATTGCCACACCTTTTTTCTTTTCTTTTTTTATAATATCGTATGCTTTTCTTAAATCTCCCAAAGATGCCCCTTCTATTCCCTTGAAATAATAATCAGTGCCGTCCTTTATTACCGCATCAAGATTTTTAATCTCTTTCTTAATAATTTCAAGCTTTAAATTTTCAGATTGCTTTTTTGCATCTTTCAATTCCTCCACAAGATTCTTGGCACGCAATTCCACTGATTCTCTGTTTGTGCCGAGCACCTTTGCCGTATCATTCAAAAGAAGCCTAATTTCTGCGATTTTGTCGTAGGCCCTCTTGCCGGAAATCCCTTCAATCCTCCTTATACCCGACGCCACGCTTCTAAATGACTCCAAAAGTATAACCCCTATTTCCGCTGTGTTTGAAATATGCGTTCCTCCGCAGAATTCTTTACTTATCCCCGGAATTTCTACCACACGCACTATATCCCCGTATTTTTCTTCAAAGAACGCAAGAGCTCCGGACTTTCTTGCCTCTTCTATCGGCATCTCTTTTACAATAACAGGAGTTCCGCTAATAACAATATCATTCATTTTTCTTTCCAATTCAATAAGTTGTTTCTCGCTAATCTTGCCGTTAAAATTAAAATCAAAGTGAAATTCGTCCGGGTGGACTGCGGAACCCTGCTGGGAAATCTGCGAGTTAAACTCCTTCCTCAATACAGCTTGCAGAATATGCGTTGAAGTATGCGCACGCATTATTGCTTCCCTTCTCTCCTTATCAACCTCGACACGCACGGAATCATTAACAGAGACAACTCCTTCCTTCACAATACCGATATGAAGGATAAGTCCCTGCACAGGAGTTTGTGTATCCTCCACCTCAAAAACAAAATTATCATTTTTTATAATGCCCGTATCCCCGCTCTGCCCTCCTTTTTCAGCATAAAAAGCAGTAGTGTCAAGTATTAAAGCAATTCTTTCTCCTTTTTCTCCGCTTGCCTTTTCTCCGTTCTCTCCTAATATTCCTTTAACGGTTGCAGTGGTTGAAAGTTGATTGTACCCTACAAATTCGGTTTGCCCGGTTTTATCCTTAAGTTTCACAAGAGCAACCCTTGCGGTAAAACTTTCCCCTCCTTTAAACGCTTTCCTTGCGCGTTCCCTCTGCTCGTTAAGCAAAACATCAAACTTTTCCATATTCAAACGGAGGTTATAGCTCCTTAAAAGCGATTCGGTAAGTTCAAGAGGGAAGCCCATTGTATCATAAAGGTAAAAAGCAGACTCTGCTGGAAATTCTTTTTTGTTTTCTTTTTTGAGTTTTTCGTAAATATCATCAAAGTATGCAAATCCGTTGTTCAGCGTATTTACAAAACGTTCCTCTTCAGCCTTTAAGTTATAAACTATTTTATCTTTGTTTTCGGTAAGCTCGGGATAGAATTCACCCATAAGATTTATAACTACCGGGACAAGTTTGTATAAAAACGCTTCTTTTAGGCCTATTGCCCTGCCGAAAAGCGCACTTCTACGAATAAGCCTTCTCAAAACATAGCCTCTCTTCTCGTTACTCGGGACAAGGCCGTCCGCTATAAGAAAGGAAATAGCTCTGATATGGTCTGAAATTGCACGGAAAGAACGGTCTTTTATCGGGTCTGTTTGGTATTTATCTCCGCTAAGTTTTTCTATTTCGAATATAATTGGCATAAAAAGGTCGGTTTCAAAATCAGTTTCTACTCCTTCAAGAATGCTTGTAATTCTTTCAAGCCCCATGCCGGTGTCAATATTCTTGCGTGGAAGCGGCTCTAATCGTCCGTCGGGCTGCCTGTCGTACTGCGTAAAAACGAGATTCCAGAACTCTAAAAAACGTTCTCCTTCGTCTCCGGGAAGTTGTTTTTCTTCATCAGGAGTTTTTGCACCCCTGTCGTAGTAAATTTCGGAGCAGGGGCCACAAGGGCCAACAGGGCCCATTGTCCAGAAGTTGTCATCTTCCCCTAATGGGACGATGCGCTCCTCCGGAATTCCAACTTTTTTCCAGATTTCCTTTGATTCCTCGTCATCCTTATATATTGTTATCCAGAGCTTCTCTTTGGGAAGATGCAGCACTTTGGTAACAAATTCGTATGACCACGGAATTGCTTCTTCCTTAAAGTAATCGCCAATGGAAAAATTGCCGAGCATTTCAAAAAAGGTATGATGCCTTGTTGTGTATCCTACATTATCAATATCATTAGTCCGCAAACATTTCTGCACAGTCGTAATCCTCCGGCGAGGCGGCTCTTCTTCTCCGAGGTAATATGCCTTTAAAGGCACCATCCCTGCCGCAGTAAACAGAAGCGTCGGATCCTTAGGTACAAGAGAGGAACTTCTCAACCGGAGATGCCCTTTATCTTCAAAAAATTTCAAAAAACTTTCTCTTATCTCTTTACTGCTCATTAACCCACCTTCCCTTTTTATAATAATTCTAACGTGAGACAGTTTTTTGTCAATGGAAAGGTATTTTAAAATAAAGAAAACGGGTTTTTAGCTGCTTTTTTAAATCTGTGTTTTCCTAATCAAATATATGCATAAGTTCAGAAACATATGAGACTCTTGTAAATGTGATATACTGGACAAAAGAGTAAATGAAAGCTAACACATATACAGGAGGTTAAAGAGTATGTTTAATGATGATTACCGGTATGTATATGAAA
>WFSP01000032.1 GCA_015485995.1 Caldisericales bacterium
ACCGCAAAAGAGGTTTCAATTCCTTATAGGTTAGCTACAAACTTTGAGAAATGCATATGAAAAAGGAATGAATTATAAGGGTTTCAATTCCTTATAGGTTAGCTACAAACGAGATACATTGACAAAAGACACAAATTACTACGTCTAGTTTCAATTCCTTATAGGTTAGCTACAAACTCGCCAAAACATAGGCTCTATATACATCTTATAATTTTCAAGGTACAATCGGGCGGCTCAGTTTTTCTTTTTAATTATAGCAACTATTTGTTAAATCTCAAATTTATAGCTGTGTTTTATAAATATTAAAACCTTAGTGTCGTACTCCCCGCATTTTTACACTATTGTGAGTCGACGACAAAATGTAAAGAAAATCTAAATAAAGTTATTGTTAACCTGCTTTTCTACTCCTAAAATTTCCCTGGAGGAATATTTGGTATCCCGCAGTGTATAGAAGATTATCGAGTCCTCATTCTTATCTATTATATTGTTGAGTTCGGATTTCAGCTTCTCAAATTTTGCTTTTGTTATTTCTCCCTCAAGTACGGAATTTTGCACCCAATTCAAATATTTTCTGCACACTTTCAAGATCTTAAAAACTCTTTTTTCGTTCACATCGTAAACAGTTATGATAAACATTTACCACCTTGCAACAAACGGCTTATATTTCTTTTCTTCCATAAGGTGCTTTTCAATTTTGTAAAGTTCTATACGAATCAACCTCACGTAAGAAGTGTCTCCGATATTGGGCAGCCTGACAGTTTGTTTCAGCCTGCTATCAAACTCTCTCAAAAAAATCATTCTGCCTTTTTCATTCAGGTAAGTTCCTTTTAGTTCTTTTAGAAAGTGTTTTTTGCCAAGCATTTTTTTGTTTATAAGGGTAAATATGATTCTGTCAACCAATATGGGTTTAAAGATTTCCGATACATCCAAATTCAAAGAAAACCTCCTAAAATTCGTGGAATGTAAATATCCTATGCGCGGGTCGAGGTGTGTTTGATAAATCTGCCTCAGGACTTCTATATACGCAAGCGAATTTCCAAAACTTATCAGTGCGTTTATCATATTCTTCGGCGGCCTTCTCTCCCGTTTACCCATTGCAAAACTTCTGTTTTTTATTATCTCGTTCCACCCGTTATAATACACGGTGCGAATGTTCCCCTCAATTGCCATAAGGGTATTGATATTTTTCTGAGAGTTAATTTTGTCAGAAAGTTCCTCAATTTTTGCAAGGTACTGTAAAAGATTGCCTCCCCTGCGGTTATAATACTCAAGCACTTTTGTAATATTTGCGGCAGCGCCTTCCACAAACTTTTGTGCAAGGGCAAGGCGCTTTTCTTCGTCAAGGTAGTGCTCCGCCTGTTTCAATATCATAAAGCCAGAGTTGTAATGCTCGCGCGGGTAAAATGAACCGCTGTAATATCCATAGTAATTAAAGAAATGCAGAATGATTTCCTTCTGTGAAAGGAAGTCGAGCAACTTTTTGTTTACAGAAATTTCTCCAAACACGAGAATCTCAGCCGTATTTTCCACAGGCACAAACTTCCGCGTGCCGTCTGGCTTCTCAAAGTAAATCGTATTCTGTTTTCTTTTCAGCTCCCCACTCGAAAAAATATAAATCGATTTTTTAGGCATAAACCTCCTTTCACGGTGGTAGTATAAACATTGCAGCAGGTTAAGATTTCCCAATAATCGACTTTATCTTATTAACTTTTTCTTTCTGCTTTTTACCTATATCAGTACTTTTCCACATCCGAAGAACTCCCCATACCTCTTTTAAAATTATTGCGGCTTCCTTTTTCTTTTCTTCGTCGTCCTCTTTAATAATCCTGTTATAAAACTCGATTGACTTAGTGTGTAAGTCTGACTTATTGCTATCCGTTACGCTTCTAACTTCCTCTTTAAACATTTTAAGCTCTTTAATAAGTCTTTCGCCTGGTGGTAATTTTTCAAGTTCGGCTTTCACTTTATCTTCTTCCTGTTTGAGACGCTCTTCTTCCATTTTTCGGCGTTTTTCTTCATTTTCCTTCTTAAATTTTTCAAATACATCGTTAGTCGCATCCTTAATGTCCTTAAATCTTCCGTACCCTACTGCAGTTTTTGCACCAACTCCCTGTTCGGTTAGCATTTCCTTAAACATAACAATCACATCATCAAAAGAAAATATCCTATTACGATGTAAACTTCTATCTAATGGTTTATATTGGATAATAAATCTGAACTTACCTTTAACTGTAAAAAATTTAATAGGGTTCGGATTAAGGGAATCAGCAGGAGCAACTTCCTTTTTACTTTTATTATTATAATAGTCGCCAAAGTGGGGCGTCATCACATCCTCTTCTATGGAAACCCCTTTAAGAGGAAACGCGTCAAAGAAAATAACTTCTCCTCGCTTTTGTTGGGTGCCGAAAATAATCTGGTAGTTATTAACAATTTGCCGGAATCCCTGATTAGATAGTAAGTCGTGCACCACGCTATGTATCTCATCTTCATCAACATTCTTATAGTACAAATGGTGTTTTCCGTCTTTGCTATTCATCTTTTTAAATATCATACCAGCGATGGCTTTCTCGTTCTTTTCTCGCTTTTTTTGTTCTGTTTCTTCACTTTCGTTTTCCAACATAACAAAATTATCAAGCACTACTTCAATCAGCGATAAAAATCCAAAGGGGACGATTCCGTCGTTCTCCTTGTAGTCTTCGGAAAGATGGTCTTTAACGAATTTATTACACTCTGTAAGAGCATTTGAACTTAAAGAATAAATTTTATTCTTTATCCAATAATGCCTGAATGCCCCCTTCAAAGCACTGCCTGGAATATACGGAATGCCGTACATACGACTTAAGGTCATTGAAGTCTCTCTGGGATTTGTCGAACCAAGTCCCACGACGAGCCTCCACAAAGCATCGCCATTCAGCACTCTTACATTTTGCCCGTTCGTCAAATTATAAATATCCCTTAGAAACAGGTCTGATTCACCGTTATCAAAGTACAAATTAAATTTTTCCGTAGCGTCCTGAGCAAAATGGTCGGAATTAAGCAAATAGAGCCTTATCTTATTATTTCCAGAGCGAGATTCTTCCCACTCAAAATATTTCTCAAACAATAATCCAAAATGCTGAACCTCTCTTTTGTTGTGCTCCGATAGTTTATACTTATTCGATAGTATGTTCCAGTGATACTCCCCGTTATTATTGGGACTTCTACCTTTATTATTTTTCTTGAAGTGATTGTACTGCTTACTATAAGTCATTTTTCCTGCTCCTCTTCGTCTTTAAGCAAAGCGACTGCAAATCTCCTCAGCCAATTCAAATAAGCAAGGATTTCGTCAGTTAACGCACGATACTCTTCAGCATTTGAGTTAAAGATTCTTTGCACAAGTGCATTATTTTCAAGTGTGCAGTTTTCAGTAGTATTTTCAGAAAATTTTTCATCAAATAAAGGGCAATTTTTATTTGTAAGCCATTTTTGAATGGCCTTGAGTAAATCAGTCCATCCTTTTTCACAGGCAAATGCAACTGCATTTCCCAACCCGTTCCTCAAAATCATCGCAGGCATCTTATTTACATACGAGCGAAACTCCTTCTTTTTACTGTTCTCTTTACTATAAACTTTCTTTACAAACTCGTAAGCAGTCCTTGCTCTTTCGTCTACCACACTTTTATTCATACCGTTCCCTCCTGATTACGAAACTGAATTCTCAAAAGTAATTTTACAAATTCCTTTACCTATCGTTTCGTCGCCGCCAATTTGCAAAATGCGCCCATCAGCCCAATTTTTAAATACCTCTATCGCCTTTTTTGCTTGTTCACTTTCTTTACTGCCAAAAAAGTCACGACACTCTTCAGTAAATAGTTTTTTTTCAACAAATAGTTTTGTTGCAAGCGCAAGCGAGTAAAAAACTGTTTTTTCGGGAATAAACTCTTCGTACCATAATGCACCTTCATCAACGGTTCCCGTATGAAGACTAATTCTCGTCCGCGCTACGACTTCTGTTGCGTGAGTTACAAAGTACTTAAAGTCCTCGTCTTTCAAAATTACAAATCTTTTCTCAAAACTTTCTTTGGAGAGCGGCAAATACTTCAATAAAGCATCTGTAATTTTCATAACTTCGTTTTTGTTAGTATCCCAGGTAATGTCAATAGCGTAATCTTCAAGCATAAGCTTACTGTCGTTAAACAATAGCTCTTTATCAGACACTCCACTTGGTGGAATTTCAATCCCTTTAAATGGATTCTCTAAACCAGTCAGTTCTATATTTTCCGCAAAATTTTCAAGGACGCTCTTAGAAGTAGTCCACACAAAAATACCCTTCGCTGACCTCACCGGGAACAAAAGAATCTTAGCATCGGTAAACGAGAGCGCACTTTTGTAGTTGCTATCTTCAGTATTATCTTCAGGCCCAAATAAGGCTTCTACAATGTCTTTACATTCCCTTTCTTCTTTAAGCGATCCTTCTTTCACTGATTGTTTAAACCTCTCCCTCAGCGCACCTTTAAGTGAAGAACCTTCAATTTTTGGATAGCCTGTCGTCCTTTCCCGCTGGATAGGCAAGTCAATCACGCCCAGTTCGCTCCCACTCCCGCTGTGAAGCGGAGTTCTAACTTCGATAAAAAATGGTTTTGCTTCTAAAAACATACATTACCTCCTTTAATTTGTCTTTGAATTCTCGTCATAATTCGTTTCCATAATCTCTTGTGTTAAATCTATAATTCCTTTATTCTCATCACTAATTGACCAATGATTATTATTCTTGAAGTTTTTGGCAAGCTTTAGCAAATAAACTCGAACCGACTTTTTAAGTTTGTCGTTGTCCAGTTCGTCAATAAGCTTGTGAAGTTGCCTTTTTACGGAGTTTGACAGATCTTTATGAATACCGTAAAGATAAATTGCAGGCTCTACTACCTTTTTGCCATCCTCATTGCATTCATCAAAACATTTTCTCAGACCGCCTTCTTTTAAGGAGTGCTCAAGAGTGTTTTCACCATCACCTTTTATTGGAACATTACCCGCAGGCTTTACTTCGGCACAAATACAGTCTACCTTTTCGCCGCTACCTGCCCTCTCTATTGGCTCCTTGAATTCCACAAAGACATCTATTTCGTTCTTATCCTCGCCTCCTACTTCCTTGCTGTGCTTAACACTTTTAGTTTTACCTTTATGCTTATTAACAAAAAATTTAAACAGCTGCAGTTCTACGAGCAAACTTGCAATGTTCTGCCTGGTTTCGCCTTTGCTTGTAAGCCTATCCATTAGTAAGTCTCCATAAAGAGTAAGTTTGACCTTAATTTTATCTTTGTATTTAAACTCTTCCAGAATATTTTTCCTTTCGAGTTCCTTCACAATTTTCTCTGCAGCGCCTTTAGGCAAGTAGTCGTTTTTAAATTCATCGACAGTTGGTAAATTATCGTCACTTTTTCTATGTATTTCCTGAAGTGCGGTGAAGTTCTCGTCCAATGTCCACATATCCAGGTCTATCGGGAGCTGCGGTATCGTAAGCAAAGTTTTAGTGTGTTCAAACATATAGTAGGCTGGCGCTTCGTAAACCTGAGAAAATATAATCATATACGGTATAATGGCCTTGTATCCACCAGTGATATTAAATACGAGTGCTTTATTAGATTCCTCATATATACATCTTAAAGCCGAGAATAAGTTCACGAGCCCTTCTTTTTCAAAGGTTCCTTTGTTGAGAACCTGCAAACCCTTGATTATGAAATTTGTCGCCTCAATAGTACATTTATCTTTGTCTTTATCTTTCTCGTCTTTATATCTGTCTTTGTAGTAGTAAACATTATTCTCGTCTATCTCAATATTATTATCGCCATACGGATATTTAAAACGCACTTTTACACTTGCACCACTTACTTTTGGTTTGTTCTCATAATATCTCCTCAAAATTTCTGCAGCAATCACGGAGATCGCCGTGTCAGAACATATAGGAATTATCTCAAATTCGCTGTATTCTTTCTTTTTCTCCTTGATTATCCCTTCTATACTTGACACTTCAGCCATATAGTCGTCTAAATTATCATATTTAGCGATTTCATCAATTAACGAATTACTTAATTCGTCAACTCTTTTCTTCAGGCTTTTTTTACTCCAGTAGTAACCAGCAAGCCTTTCCTCTTTATGCTTCTTAACATAATATGGTTTAATATCTTTTATAACAGATTCGTCAACATCAATATCATCATTTCCATAAGTTATTAAGTTTTCAAAAATGGATGTACCAATCGTAGTGACAATAGTCAATTTATCACTATTACTCATTGAATACACCTCCTACGAGAGTGAGTCCAAAACCTTCTTCTTTTCTTTCACCGAAATTTTTAAGATGGAAATACTCGAAAACATCTTCCTCGCTGCCTTCAATAATTTGGAGGTAGTAAACAGAACCAGCTGGTACCGCTCTTTTGCCTGTCTTTGGAGACTTGTTTAATATATCCCATCCGCTTATACTTTGATACTTGCCTACTGCTGCTGTAATAATCTTTACTTTAAAGGAACCGTTATTCATAATTAACTCATTTGAAGAGTTATTTACTTCAAATCCGTCAACAATCCATCCGTTCTCAAATATAGCAGGAGTTGCGAGGTAAAGTTTAGACAGGCGGCTTTTACTTTTTTTAATACTTTCTATTGCTTTGTTTTTGAAGTCATCTTCGTCAAATAATAAATGTGCATTTTTAACCTTTTCGTACTTTGCAGACTTACTTCTTCCACCAACTTTCAGTATTCCTTTATCAGGAAACTTATATTCTTGCTCTGACTTCCACTCGTAAGATAGAAGAAAACTCACGCCTCTCTTCATTCTGTAAAAAGTCGTATTGTACAACATACTTTCTTTTGATGTTCCTGTTTCGTCGTCTTTTTCAATCCCTACTTTACTTTCTGGAGATACGAAATTCTTCAGAGGTATTACATTATCACAGTAAGTACCACTATCTACGAGATAATCATAAAGAAATTCTTCGCTTATATGGTTTCCTTCCGGAGATTCTTTATACCCTTCCTGTCCACTTAAGTAGTATCCTGCTTTTTGAGAAGAAGTAATAATACCTCCTTCAACATAATTAAGTTTAGCAGTTTTGCCTTTTAGCTTTTTATTTAATAAAATGTCGTGAGGCACAGGAAAGTATGGCCCTGTCTTCTGAATAAATATTCCTTTTAAGTGAAGCCCATCTTTTCCGTAATTTCCGCCTTTATCCCTTAACACAGTACCAAATAAGTTTTTGTTACTGTTGTTAACATAGATGGCAGTTGCAACTGCTCCGTAAAAAACTGACGGAGTTAAAGAAAATTTAGCGTCAGAAAATGTTTCTATTCCTTTCCTGAACGGTGCCCCTCCTCCAAAATACACTGTATCCAGAGGAGCAATCTTAAGATATTTCACCTCTTTCCCTCCTTATAACCAACATTTGGATTTATAATTTTAGCAAGAGATGCAATTATAATTAATGCATTTGCTATGTCTTCCCTAAAAGATTCGTAATATCCTGCGTTTCGTAATTCTTTAAATAAAGCATTTCTGTTCTTATCATCTTTAATAGAACGCTTCAATAGTCTATAAAATTCTTCCTCGTATGAGTCTATATCACGCCGTGATTTTCTGTCTTCTTCGTCTGTATAATCTAACAGTTTGGTTTCTTCGAGGAATGTATAAATAAACTTATTAGATATTACATCATTTTTCATTTTTGCAACGAGGTCGTTTACTTTATCGAGCCCTTCCCACTTGCTTTCAGACGAAACAAATTCATTTATGCTTCCAGACTTATTCATCACGGCAATTGCGAAAGTATTTCTATCTCCATATTCTTTTGCCTTATTTTCCATCTCTCTTGCTTTTCTCAAAACGAATGTCAATGGCTCTTTATAGTGGGCTACACAAACCCCTACCGAGCAAGTAGGTACTTTTTCGCTGCCGCATCCAGAAAATTCCTTCGGATACATTTCGTGTAATTCTTTAAGCGTTTCAAAAAGGTGGTTTATGTTCACAAATGCAAGTACATCATCGCCGCCTGCATAAATTAACTTACCGTATTCTCCGTGGTTATTAAAAAAATCCCTCACTTTTTTATTAAAGTCAGAAAGTGCTTTACTAATGGACTTCTGGCACTCCTCCGGCAAAGAAGCATCTTTTGCGTAGTCGCCATTCATCCACTTTCCCATATGATCTCCATCCAGCATTAGCACGGCATAGTATCGAGGAATTTTATTTAGTTCTTTTACCTTTTTTTTAAGTTCTTCTAAAGTTTGTTCGTCAACTTCTTGATGATAATTATTTTTAAAGTATTTTTTTGTAAGATTTTCTTTGAACAAAAGTTGATCGTCAAAGTCAAGCTTATCATCAATTATACTTCTTAATGTGGTCTTCACATTACTTTTGACTCCATTATAGGTTTTATCATTAGAAATGTGCAGCGTAAGAACTCTTGCCATAGATGGAAAACTATGTTCAAATTTGCCCTTCTCTACAAGATGGACACCTCTTTTTAACAAGTCAACGCCGCACAATGCTTCGTTTTCTTGAAATAAATAAGAATAATTACTTTTTATGTTTTTAAACGATTCTGCCAATTCCTTACGCATATCAATAATAGTTCCTGTAAATTTTTTATTATGCACTACTTCGTTCTCACCACACAAACTGCACTTTATCCCTTCTTCTGCGGTTTGTTCAAAAACTCGAGTAATTTTATACGCTCCCATTACTTCTGAAAGTTTTTCATAAGCACTTTTGTAATCGCCTTTCATAGGCACAGCAGCGTAGTTTATAGTAAAGTAACCGGAGAGCTGCCTTTTAACGAGCTTTTCTGCAAACTCCGTTGGGTTCTCGTACACTTCTTTGAGTACCTCAGAGCCGATGCGGTTTATTTCGTTTTCAACATCAGATTTAATCTCTTTTAGTTTTTTCTCTACTTCATTCTTACTTCCATTAACTATTGATAACACCCTATTTGGGACAGAAGCGTATTTACCATGCGCACCATTAGAGAATTTAGGGAAAATAACATCCGCGCCGCAATTATTTAGTTTATCCACGATTCTTTCACCAATGTACGATAGGAATCTACTTGCATTATACAAATCCTGAGTCTTCCGTGCAGCTACGATAAACTTCTGTATAGGCGATATTGAAAAACCCACTAAAAATTTTTCATTCATTTTGTTCCCTCCTTGCTAAACCCTCTATAAACTTTATATACGCTTTGTATTCTTCACCGTTTTTTGTTACACTGCCTAATATCGTAGCAACAAACACGTACTCTTCCTTAATTTTCTTTACAGAAACATACACTGGAGACGCAAACCTTCTTCCATTGCTTTTAGCATACCCAAGATAATCCACATCATTTAGATGTGTTGCGTTTCCTATGATTTCTAAAGCATCTCTTTCATTGGCAACAGCAAATCTGGAAACAAAAATTTGCTTAATTATTGGGTAACTATAACCATCATTCATAAAAACATCCAATACATCAAAATTACCCTCGCCATCACTCTTCCAAACAGTGTTTTCGTTAAATCCTTTAAAGGTGTCTTTCAAAGTAACTTTAATTTCTTCTTTAAGTTTTGATACATCATTGAAATACTTCCTTTGAAGCGAGCCAAATCCTCTTCTCGATCTTTTCCCAAAGCCTCCAAGTAACAACGATAGATCCAGATAGTGTAAAAAGTTATTTAGTCGTTCATTATTAAAAGAAGAAATTACGATATCAAATTTCTGTCCTGGTTTAAAACTCTCAAATGAAGCAACATTCTTATGTGGCAATAGATAATCTTTTTTAGTTTTAAGTTCAAATTTTTCTGGAAAAAACACTTCTACAGGAGACTTCAATGAATTAGATCCTACAATTCCTCCGAATAGTTTCATTTCTTCTTTGCGTAAATCTTTTACATTCATTGGGGTTACTGCCCTATAAAAATATCGCATTACTCCCTTAATAGACGGTACCCTTAATTCAGGTTTTCTTCTACCAGCTCCATACATAAACATTGGCGTAATAATTTCCAGTGATACTTTTCGCTTTACCATTCCGTCCTCCTTTTATAGCTTTAAAAATGAAAAGTCCTTTTCAAAACTGTTAAATGTTTTTCCTACTTCTTTTTGTAAGAAGAAGTTGAGGACTTTTCTTGCAACTCTCCTAATCTTGGTGTAATCTTCTTCCTTTAGCGGAGTGAAGCCGTGAGTGTATATACTGTTGTTTCTGAGTTGCGTAACGCCGTATACTTCTCTTAGCAGCGCATTGATAGCATCTTCATTCATACCTGCAAATATTTCGTCTTTAACGGCGGCAAGCGATATAAACCCGCCCATCAGAGCAATTTTCTTGGGCAATCCGTTTGACGGAGAAAAATTGTTGTAAACTGCACCTGCAACCCGTTTATACCCGTCAAAACTCAATCCTGATTTTTCGTACTGTTTCCTCGTTGCATTTGACGGATTAATCCCACGCTTTTTCAAACGCACCTGCTCAATACTCTCCAGAACTCTATACATCAAAAACACGGCAATGTCGAATTTTCTCGTGCCGCTGTATCTTTCGGCAGCGAAGTAAAAATTTAAAGGTACATAAAATTCATAACTGGAATCGTCGTCAAAACCTTTTTTGATATTTTCTAAAAGAGTGAAGTGATTAAATATTGTCCTTTTAACGGAGCTATCAAGCGGATATATATCTGATTCTACTTTTTCCATAAATTCTTTGATTTTATTTATTGCTCCATATATGTCAAAATCATTCCAGCTTTTATATATGTCATTTATATATTCATATTTTTCGACTTCGTTTTGACTCCTTGTTTCTCCGTGCAAACTTTCCAGAATTTCGTTTGCACGTTCAAAATGGTTGGAATTAAAAAATGCCTTTGCCCTATTTATCTCTATATAACCGAATACTTTCAGGGGATTAGCTAATACAATGGGAAATTCCGTGCCCGGTTTTGGTTTACGCTGATCTTTCAGATAAACTTTGTAATCAATATACCCAACATCCACACCCAACAGTTGCCCCACAACCGAGGCTGCACCGGCCATAGATTTTTTACCACCTGTTATATCTATCAATACATTTTTCCAATTGTCCTTTCCTATGTCATTCAGAATCTCGTTTATGGTTTCATAGATATTAAGTATGTTGGTAGATTGAATAATCCGTTTACCCCAGGTGCTTGTTTTTGGATGGCCGAGAATTTCCATAACTCTATTAAGTGTCTTTTCGGTTTCGGGAGAACACACAAAGAAATGTTTTACCGGTTTTACCAGGTTGTGCCAGAAAATTATAGGTTGAGCACTATAACCTACAAGAGAAATAACATACTTGTAACCTTTTCTGCGAACATCGTTGGACTCTTCACGTGAAAGAAACCTCTTAAGTACCTCATCGTACAATTCTTTGAAATAAAAATCTTCTTTATCATTACCCCATTCTTTTCCCCAGTTTACGTATTTATATACATTTTTTTCAAAAGAACTGTTATTTTTTACTTCCTTTTCCATACTCGCTCCTTTTTCAGGCTTTTTTATATTAAAACATTTTTCAAAAAGAATGCAAATATCCAAAAATTACGAAAAACAAAAATCTTTGTACGAGCAGTTTTTGCAAAAGCGATTCTTTTTAAACGGTGGCGGTTCCGGCATAGAAATTATTTTTTTGGCTTCTTCAATTGCTTTTATAATTTTCTTTTCCTCTTCCTCTGTAAGTTCCACTTTTTCTTTCTTGTGTTCCTTTGGGATAAGCAGCTCTCCTTTTGCCTCAATGCCAGATTTCTTTAGCTTATGCAGGTAAAACAAAAGTTGCATTTTTGCCGGCATCAAAAACTTTGAAGATTTTTTCAGCTCTCCTATTAGCACCTTGCCTTTGCCGAGGCGTACAACGTCAATTTTCATTGATTCAAAAGAAATTTCTTTTTTGTCCCTTTTATAGCTTTCCTCGTGAATTAACCTGCCCATTTCAAGCAAATCAAAATCTTGAAAAGGGTTTAGTTCGTGCGCCATAAACCACATTTCGCGCTTACAGATAAAATAACTTGCTATCAAGCTGCCGGTAATTTTTACCATATTGGATTTGCTGCCTCTGTTTTGTATCCTGTTTCCATATCGTAGTATTCCTCAATCTGATTTTTGTGCACCACATAGAAATCGCCGTCTTTCGGAGGGAGATTATTGTTATTCCCTATTCTTATGCTTACGGTATATAAATTCAGTTTGTATTTTCCGGTATTATAAACTCTTCTTTTTTCGATATAACTTTTGCAATTTCCAATTTCCTTGAGGAAATTTGTTATAAAGTTTTCCGCTTTACTGTTTATTGCAATAAAAACACTTTGTTTTTCACCGTCTTCAATGACTTTAAAACTTTTTATTTGCTCGAAGTCAAGCTTTTTAAGTGCATTAATATAAATTTGCGAATCGTTCCCGGTTCCCCTTTTCTTTACCTCTTCAAAAAATTGTTCTGTCAAGGATAAGAACTCGGGTTCTTCTATTGTTTTTCTTCCTTTTAATATTTCTTTGGTGATATTCGGCAATATTTTTTTATATACATATCCGGATAAATTGTCAATTTGCATTAAATATCCTGTGCCTTTTTCGTTGTCCCAGGATCTGTTGCATCTGCCTGCTACCTGTATAATGGAATCAAGCGGTGCCAGGTCCCTGAAGACTACGTCAAAATCCAGATCCACACCTGCTTCTACTACCTGGGTTGTTACAAGAATAGGTTTTATCCCCTTGCTTGCGCACTTTTTTATTAACTCCATACGTTCTTTTCTTTGGTACGGCGTAACTTGAGAAGATAAGTAAAATAAAGGTGTGGCACTTTCAATTTCCTTAATACTGTTCGGAGAGGGAATTATTTTAAAAGGCAGTTTATTTTTTAGAAATTTGTAAAATTCTCTGGAGATTTTAATCGTGTTCATTACTATCATACAAGATTTGCCAGGCGAAATTTTTTGCAAGATTTTGTTAAAAGCATCTTCTTCATCACGTTTTTCAATGTCAATATGGAACCTAATTCTATTCATTCTTTCAAAAAACTTACGGGAGCTTACTGCGAGCTCTGTGTATTTGTCAAAAATTAACGGTTTTGTTGCAGTCATAAGAATCACCCTGCAATTTGCTTTTTCCGTTAAAAGTTTTAGAACCGTTCCTACGAGCGTCCAATATTCGGCGGGTATATTTTGCACTTCATCCAGAATTATAATACTGCCGTATATGTTATGAAATTTCTTGAGAAAAGAGTTTTTATAGGCAATAATACTGTGCAGGAGCTGTACGAAGGTGGTTACGACAATTTCACTATCCCACGATTCGATATACATTAGTGATTCGTCCACGCTTTTCTTTTCACCGTTCTCTTTAAACTCCGCAGGTGCAAGATGGTGATGGGCAATGAGATATGCAGACCTGTTTTTGTTGTATTCTTCTTTTAGCGATGCATATAGAACTTCATTAAATACCGAATAATTCTGCTCTATTATGGATATGTACGGCAGGGAATAGATAATACGCGGCAAAAAATTTTCCTCTTTGCGGATTTTATCCCTTAGCTTCAATGCAAATGAAAAAGAGGCAAGTGTTTTTGCAGAGCCGGTCGGTGCGGTAATCGAAAAAATCCTTTGATTAAGATTTATATGTTCAAATGAATTTAACACATCGATATACAATTCATTCCTAATTTTATTTATTTTATTTTGAGGCATATTTGAAAATGCTGTTTTCCGGTATATGTCAACAGCGTTTTCAGGTATGGAATATCGTGCTCTGCCCTTTATGTTCCCTGCATCCCTCTTGTCGGCGTCTATCAGGGATGAAAATAACAGATATAACTCAATAAAATCGTTGCCTTTATTGTTGCTTTGATTGTAGGCGTCCTTTGCTACGGCAAGGAGGACATTATTAATATTTTCTGCAAAATCTTCCACATCCGCCCCTTTTATTCCAAGCTGTAAAACTTCCTTTGAAATTTCACTTTTATTTTTTAGTATATCTTGAATTTGTTTTTCTAACACGGATGCTTCGTTGTATAAAGAAGTAGAAATACTGTTCAATCCGGAGAATCCTTCTTTTAGTTTTCTTAGCTCTAAAAACTTTGAGATATCAGGCAGTGCGGAGTGATGTGATGCAACGGCAACAAAGCTGAGAAAAGGAACGAAAGAATCGTCCAGATAATTCTTTTTCAAAACATAATATGCAAACAAAGCGGATATAAATGAATGATGTGAAGCTAAAGATTTTTCGCCGTTTTCAAGATGATTTTGAAAAAACGATGTGTATTTCCCAAAATCGTGCAACCCCCCGATGATGTAAGAAGCTTTTTTTAATTTTGCATCGGGGTTATTATCTCGGGAAAGCCTTGCAACCTCGCTTAAATGGTCTATTAGGAGTTTGTCGGGATGTGACTTAAACCGTGCTGTCATCCCATAAATAGTATATTTTCCTCTCGTCCTCCGTAGCTGAGAACAAAATGAGTGGTTTTAATCTTTGCAAGAATCGGTAAATGGGACATTTCATACACGAATTTTGCATTTTTAATCAGGTTTCTATTCTTATCAAATTCCAGTGGCATAAATTCCGAAATATACCTGAGGTACTTTCCGGAACTGGACAGGACAAGCCCTTTATCTTCTACGAATTTGGAATTTAGCACAGAATTGATGCTTACAGCGCTGCTTGTTTTGGTTTCCTGCGCATCGGCGTATCCTATTATTTCTCCTTTTGCGATAAACTCGCTTAACCCGAAATACAGGGGGAAAACAGGTTTTTCTATGTGTCTTTCAAGGTTCTCTGTCAGAGCCTTATCTTTATGGTAAAAATATACCCTGTACCTGATTTCACCATTTAGCGGAAACACGATTTCCAATGGTATTTGGGTGTGCCCCATTTTTCCTGCCAAATCACTATTTTCCTTTACTCTCAGATAATTTACAGTGTGAATGCTTTTCCTTAACGGGGTAAGCACAGAAAGTGCAATTTTGCTGTTGGCAGTGGAAAAAGAATCATAATACTTATCTCTGCCAATCCCGAGCATAGCGGCAATGATGCCGGTAAGTGCAGTCCTGGGAGGAAATGTATAAGAGAGAGAACTTGAGTTTGTATAAAATTTTCTAAAGTGGGCAAGCGAACCTGTCAAGTCAAAAATTAGTACCTTATCTATGTTCATTACCAAATTCCTTATTCAAAATCATTGAAACCGCATAATTCCCCTTCATCAAATCCTGCATTTATTAACATTTTTTTTAGCGTTTCCCCGCCTTTGAGAGATAAATTGTTATCTTGATAAATTTTTACCTCTTCGATGTCATTTTTGTGTTCACTCAAGAATGAAACAAGTGAACTCACGTCTGCTTCAAAATCAGGTAAATCCCTTATGGACTCTTCTCTTGAAACCTTTGGAACAAGTTTTACATATCTTCTAAAATCACCGAGGAATGTGCCGCTATCTTTATATTCTACGCGCACTATAAGCCTTGGCATCTGATTATTTTTGCTTCTCGTAGTTGCAACGAGAGGAATTGCCTTCAAAAGAGATTTGTCCAACAGGGTAACATCTCTTTCCGAAAGAAGGGTTTTCTCTGCGCGAGCACCACTTATAATGCCATAAAAAGCAACAAGCGAATAGTAGAGCCTGTAATCTTTACCTATGGCGCCCTGTGCATTTTTAGCATCCGATGCAAAATGTGAAGTGATGGTGCTTGAATCAACCATTGAAACTTTATTAAGAGAGTATCCCCAATTAAATTGAACTGGGCCGGTAAAGGCTTCAGAACTTCCACCCCCGCTTCCCTCGGATTTAATCGGCATAGTGGCACCGAACATTCGCACATCGATGAGCTGTTCAAGCAACCAATTTCTATCGTCTTTGGAGAGTTTGGACAAGCTTACTTTTTTATCGTTTTTGTCAAATACCGCCTTCAAACGGTCACCTGCGGTAACGGCTTTGCCGTCAAGCTGGCTTACATAAATTTCATACCCTTCTTGCTGCAAATAATCTCGGATGTATCGTTTTAACCGGACATCACTTACGAGGTTTCTGCCTGTTTCGTAATCCATACGCGGCTTGTTCTCGTCGTCCGGGTCGCCGTTTGGATTGCAAAGTTTGCAGTCGTAAAGGTACAAAATCTCCGAGTTTTTGCCGTAAATTTTTTTATCCATTTTTCTCCTCCTTATTATTTTTTGAAGCATTCATTGTTTTAAAAGTGGAAAATGCATATCCCGAGAGTATGTAAAATACGTTTTCTTTGTCGGAGAGTTCCCACCTATCTATGTTTTTGTCAAGCAGAGGCTTTGCATTTGCAAAAACAGGATCTGCGTATTGAATCTTTTTATACTGTACAAGCTTTTCGAAAACTTCGTTTAAAAAATACTCCTTGATTTTTTTGATACTCATTCCCTGATAAGTAATTTTATTAAGTATCGGCTTCTTCTCCATCCCGGCGGAATATTGTGCATTTCCCACAATACCCACGAGATATCCCAGCAAGAACAGGGCTGTTTTTTGCTCGTCATAACCCATTTCTCTAATGAAGTTCTTGGTGTCGTCATTTAATTTTAAACTGTTTACGTCCATACGGCCTCCTTTTTCCAGCAGATTTAATTCTTCCAGGTATCTTAAAAATATGTTATGTTTCAATGCGGCGAATATGACATCATCGCTTTTGCCACTTACGTTATATTGCGAAAACTGCTCATACGCGAATACTTTGTAAAGTTCTACAAACTTGGAAATTAAGAAGCTACGCGGAATTTTTTCGCCTTCAATTATGCTCCCGTATAAACGCAGCAAAGATTTATCAAAAGAATTTTTCTTTACGGGAAATAAATAATAGATAGGTTTAAATCCAAGGTCCCACCCTTTTGTGTCACTGAGTAAGGTATGAGCAGTGTCTTCAATTTTATGCTGCTTCGTTATAATTTCACCTATCCTGGAGGGTGGTACATCTTTTATCAGAGTGTATATTTTAAGAGATCGCCCGTCGTCTTTACACAGCAGCAGATTTAACAGCAAGTTGTTGTTTTCGTCTTCAAAATCTTTGTAAGATGAGATTTGTTCTTTGAATTTTTGATAGTCTTCAAACGAATCCGCGCTGCCAACAAACATCTTTATTTTACTTGCCCAACTATTTAAATTGCTTAACTTGAATGTGGCGGGGAAAATAAATTTGGGTATGATGTACATTGTAGCGCCGCCAAACCGGGAGCGAAGATTATTCTTTACAAAGGTTTCACCGGCGAGAAGTTTTTTGTAGCAATCTTTGCATATTGCAAAGTTCTTAATGAAATTTTTCTTTGCAAAATACGGTGCAAAGCTAATTTTATCCGTAATATAATATTTGAACTTAAGTTTTGTAGTGTTAGAAGTTACCGGAATATTATGCTTTCCGCACACATAACAGTTGCCGTTTTCCGCCTTCGAAAACAATTCTTCCACAACGCTCTGTTCAAGATATTTCGCATATTCATTATATTGAGCAACGGGTTTTTCGTTTATTGAAGCAGTAAAAAAGGCAATATCTTTTTTTGAAATCCCCTTATCTTCTTTTATTTTTTCGTATACGCATTTGACAATGGCATCTAAGAATGTTTTTACCTTATTCCTGGACTCTTTACTGCTTAGCCCGGAAAAGTCTGTTAATTTAGCGGGTAAGTTTGTGCAAAATCCGCATTCTTTAACCTTAAAAAGGTATATTCCTTCATTATTATCAAAGCACGTATCAAGTAGTGATTTTATCTTGTCTTTCAATTCTCCGTCATCCAAATTGTTTTCAAGAGTGGGAAATGTGGAGGTAAACAGATATTTAAAGTTATCTTTTGTCAGTGACACCCTGTCTCTTTGCAAATTTCCCGGAGGGTTCCCAATGTATAGATATTTTTCTGCAGAACCCCGAATACTTGTTTTGTTTGCGATTGAGTTGTCCTGCTGCACACTTTCGGCAAATACTTCTTCTTTTATGAAAACTTTTTTGTTAATTGTGTCAAAATTGAAATTAATCACATAATGAGATTTTTGGTCATTTTTAATTTTAATATCCTGAATAAGGCTTTGCACAACACTCTGCCCGCTGTTTTTTACAAGGCTACCTATTTCTTTTATCCCCTCAATCAATGATCGCCTCCTTATTTCAGTTGTTATTTATTCTACTACTCTATCTTGTAAAACCAAAACAAATTATTCTATTATAAAAACCCTAAACGCAGCAAAATAACTTTCAAGAATTGGGCAGTTTTCTAAATTATTGCAATTATTCGACGCTTAATCTTATGGTTTGTAAATTTTCCACATCCCAAAGCCGTTTGAATTTTTTGCGCCTATGCCTGTATCGTAAACAATTTTTATAAGTTCAGGATTTCCCTTTAACTGGAATATGCCTGTCCAACCTTCTATTCTTGTGCCCTTAAAATATACTACCGCCCTGTTTCTCTTTTCGTTAAAGTAATAGGTGCTAATATCAAGCGTTTCTTTTAGCGGATGCCGTCCGTATGTTACTGTATATTTTTTTATTGCGTTGTTTTTCACAAGCTCTTTGAATTCTTTTTCGTTAGGAGAATAATAGTATGTTTTTACTTTTCCGTCTTCGGTTTTCATCGTGCTGTAAACTGTAACCGGGGAAAGCATTTTTATGAGGGTATTATCTGTAATTTTAGGCTCCTTGAGTACCTCGAGGGAGGAAAGTAAGATTTCTTGCCCCAGAAGGTCAAAAGATGGCAGCGTGAGGATACGTGTGCCAACGTCCTCAACTATGAATTGTTTAACAGATGAAAAATAAAACGAAACTTTATTTTTGAAGAACAGTGCTGTCTCAGGGGCATTAGCTCTTCGGTTTCGGAAAACAAAATCTTTATTTATGCCAAAGGCAGATTTTAATTTTTTGAGCTTGTCGCTCTCAACTTTTTCTCCTTTGTCAAGGATTCTTGAAAATGTAAATAGCTTGAAGTGCCTTTTTTCGAGAATAAATCCTTTAGTATGAAGTATTTCCGCAACATTTTCAGAAAATGTTTTATATAAAAGTGCTGCAATCGAGTAATTATAATGCAGAGGCAATAAAAGCCCGTAATTTTTTGGTTTATATGTTATTTTTAGCCTCATAGTTATCTCTTAGTAAGATGTTAACACTTTTTGCAAAAAATAAAACTGTTTTAAAAATAAATAAAAAGTTATCGCCGACTGTCTGATGGACGAATATACCTTTACAGGCAAATTAAGAAGGTGCAGTATAAATTTTATTTGGTTTATGGCAAAGCTATAAGGATTGAAATGTATTTACAAGTTTTGTTAAACGGAAATTTCTGTTTTTAATTGCGGCTTGCATTCTGCTTGATTTAAATTATAATAATGAAAACTTGATACGGAGGCGGATATGAAACATATAAAAGTGGTAGCAAAAAGGCCTTTTTGGAATATTGATAAAAAGCATGACTGCAGGGAATGCCAAACGCCCTGTAAATCTGCTTGTAAAACGAGTGTAACTGTTGGCAATCAGGTGTGCGAAGTTAAAAAACCCATTAAAAGATGGATCTGGTAGTAGATGGGCAAAGTTTTTTCGGGAAGCTCTGTCCATCCGTTTAAGTTTAACGAAAAGTTTCTTATCCTTGATGTAAATACCGGCTCTTTGCTTGATGTAGATGAGCCGGCGTTCTTTTTTGTTGAAAAACTTATAAAAACGGATTCCTTGGAAGAAGCAGAACAAGAAACAGGTAAAAAGTTCGGGAACGCAGCTGCTATTGCAGAAGAGATTGAACGTCTGTATAAAGACCAGCTATTATTTTCAAAACCTCCGAACTATTTTGAGTCGGATTTAAGATTAAAGTCGATGTGTTTGAATGTGGCACATAGCTGCAACTTTGCCTGCAAATACTGTTTTGCGAAGCAGGGAAACTATGGTGAAAAAACTGCACTTATGGATTTTAATGTAGCAAAACAGGCAATAGATTTTCTCTATAAGGGTGCTGAAGGGCGCACACATCTTGAAGTAGATTTTTTCGGAGGAGAGCCCCTGCTTGATTTTGATGTAGTTAAGAAAATTATCCCTTATGCCCGTAAAACATATCCTGATAAAAAATGGCGTTTTACTATTACGACGAACGGTGCATTGCTGACAAAGGAAATAGAGGGATTTTTGTATGACAATGATGTTAGCATCGTGCTAAGCCTGGACGGAGATAAAAAAACAAATGATATGTTTAGAGTTCTTCCGAACGGAAGCGGAACTTTCGATGTAATTTTTCCTAAAATTCAGTATGTTGCAAAGCATAGGGAAAAAAGCGGCGGTTACTACGTGAGGGGAACATATACAAGCAAAACAATGGATATTTCCAAAACAGTATTGGATCTGCATAACTTCGGTTTTAAATATATTTCGCTTGAGCCTGTAGTTACAAAAGATAAATCCATAAACATAGAAAAGGAAAATTTACCGGCTTTAAGAAAAGAATACGAGAAACTTGCTGAAGAATACGTTGAATCTCAAGATAAAGACAAGTGGCATTTTTTCCACTTTAATATAGACCTGGAAGCAGGCCCCTGTATACAAAAGAGGATTCATGGTTGCGGAGTTGGCGTGGAATATCTTGCGGTTTCACCTGACGGAAGTTTATATCCTTGTCATCAGTTTGA
>WFSP01000033.1 GCA_015485995.1 Caldisericales bacterium
CTTCTATCCAGGTGTATGAGGATACAAGCGGCATAGGGCCGGGAGAACCGGTATACTCTACCGGGTTACCGTTAAGTGTAGAGCTTGGCCCGGGTCTTATTGGTTCTATCTATGATGGTGTGCAAAGACCTCTTGACGTATTGAAAAAAAAGTATGGGGACTTTATTGTCAGAGGTTCTTATGAGCCGGCCCTAAATAGGGAGAAGAAATGGCATTTTGTCCCTGCCGTAAAGAAAGGTGACAAAGTTTCAGAAGGGGATGTGCTTGGAGAGGTCCAAGAGACACTTGCCGTAAAACATAAAATTCTTGTCCCTATTGGCATTAGCGGAGAAATTATAAGTATTGTAAAAGAAGGTGATTACACTGTTCAGGATATAGTCTCCTCCATAAAGACAAAGGAAGGGAAAAAAGAGATCCCGCTGTTCCAGAAGTGGCCTGTAAGAATTGGCAGGCCTTATTATAAAAAACTTGCACCTATAAGACCTCTTATAACAGGGCAACGTGTAATCGACGCATTTTTCCCGATAGCAAAAGGGGGTACAGCTTGTGTTCCCGGTCCGTTCGGCAGTGGGAAGACCGTTATTCAGCACCAACTTTCCAAATGGTCTGATGCAGATATTATTATTTTTATAGGGTGTGGGGAGCGTGGAAATGAAATGACGGATGTTCTCACGGAGTTCCCTGAACTTAAAGATCCCCGTACCGGAAGACCTTTAATGGAGAGAACGATTCTTATAGCAAATACCTCTAATATGCCTGTTGCTGCAAGAGAAGCGTCTGTTTTCACGGGAATTACTATGGGGGAATACTATAGGGATATGGGATACGACGTAGCTCTTATGGCAGACTCTACTTCGAGATGGGCGGAAGCTATGAGGGAAATGTCAGGAAGGCTTGAGGAAATGCCTGGGGAAGAGGGATACCCTGCGTATCTTGCCTCTCATATCTCCTCTTTTTATGAACGTGCAGGTAGAGTAGTTGTGCTTGGCAGTAGTAAGAAGGAATCAAGCCTGAGCGTTATTGGTGCGGTTTCTCCCCCAGGAGGAGACTTATCCGATCCTGTAGTTCAGGCAACCTTAAGGACTGTAAGAGTCTTTTGGTCTCTGGATGCTCAACTTGCTTATGCAAGACACTTTCCTTCAATTCATTGGTTAAGAAGCTATTCCCTTTATACGGATGCTTTAAAAGATTTTTATACAAAAGAAATGGGTAAAGATTGGATTGAAATGAGAACGGATGCTATGCGTACATTGAGAAGGGAAGCAGAACTGCAAGAGATGGTAAGGCTCGTAGGCATAGATGCCCTTTCTTCTTCCGACAGGCTTATTATGGAAACTGCGCGGTCTATAAGAGAAGATTTCCTTCAGCAGAATGCATTTTTGGATGAAGATACTTTTACTTCTTTGAAAAAACAGTACAGAATAATGAAGCTTATTTCCTTGTTTGACAGTATGGCAAAGGATGCTTTAAACAAAAGAGTTGAGTTAGATAAAATTATAAAACTGCCTGTAAGAATGGATATATCGCGTGCGAAAATTATTCCTGAAGATAATATGAGCAAATTTGATGAAATAGAAAAGAAAATGAAAGAAGAATTTGAATCTTTAATTAAAGAGGTGCAAAATGGCTAAAGAATATATAACTACAAGAGAGATTTCCGGGCCTCTTATTATTGTTGATAGTGTTGAGAAAGTAACCTATGGAGAAATTGTTGAGATAAAAGCAGCAGATGGTTCTACCAAAAGAGGGCAAGTACTTGAAGTTAACCAAGATAGGGCGTTAATACAAGTATTTGAAGGGACGTCCGGGCTAAATTTGGGCCAGACAAAGGTAAAATTTCTTGGTAGGGGTATAGAAATAGGCCTTTCTCCATCAATATTGGGAAGGGTTTTTGATGGCTCCGGAAGCCCTATAGATGGTATATCTCCAATCATACCTGATAAAAAATCGGACATCAATGGCGTGCCTATGAATCCTTATGCGAGAAATTATCCTTCTGAGTTTATACAAACAGGTATTTCATCGATTGATGGATTAAATACTCTCGTTAGGGGACAGAAACTTCCTATTTTTTCTGGTTCCGGTTTGCCGCATGCGCAACTTGCCGCACAAATTGCAAGACAGGCAAAGGTAAGGGGCGAAGGGGAAAAGTTTGCTGTTGTATTCGTTGCAATGGGTATTACATTTGAGGAAGCGAATTACTTTATGGATGATTTCAAAAAAACGGGTGCCCTTGAGCGTTCCGTTATGTTTATTAACCTTGGAGATGACCCGGTCATTGAAAGAATTGCAACGCCCCGTTTCGGCCTTACCGTGGCCGAATATCTTGCTTTTGATTTAGGGATGCACGTACTCGTAATACTTACGGATATGACAAACTATTGCGAAGCACTAAGGGAGATCTCTGCAGCACGCAAGGAAGTGCCCGGAAGGCGTGGGTATCCTGGTTATATGTATACCGATCTTGCAACAATGTATGAACGTGCAGGAAGAATAAAAGGGAAAGAGGGTTCCATTACGCAGATTCCTATTCTTACAATGCCGGAAGATGATAAAACGCATCCGATACCGGATCTTACCGGTTACATTACCGAGGGGCAGATTTTCCTTTCCAGGAATTTACACCAACAGGCAGTATATCCTCCTATTGATGTGCTCCCGTCTCTTTCTCGTTTGAAGGATAAAGGGATAGGAAAAGGAAAAACACGTGAAGACCACTCAGACGTATTAAACCAGTTATTTGCTGCTTATGCAAGGGGAAGAGAGGCAAGAGAACTTGCAACTGTTCTTGGTGAAAGTGCCCTTACAAAAACAGACCTTATATTTGTGAAGTTTGCTGACCGCTTTGAAAACGAATTTGTAAAACAAGGAGCCTATGAGGACCGTTCCATTGAAAAAACACTTGATATCGGATGGAAACTTTTATCCATAATTCCTGTTGAAGAATTGAAACGAATAAGGCCTGCATTTATTGAGAAATACCTAAAAAAATATCTGAAGGAAAAGGACGGAGTGAATGCTTCTTAACGTAAACCCTACAAGGATGGAACTGCTCCGATTGAAAGAGCGATACCGGCTTGCGAGAAAGGGCTATAAGTTGCTTAAAGAGAAACTTGAAGGCCTAATGAGGAATTTTCTCGATGTTGCCGGAAAATATATAGAGAGGCGTAAAGCGGTTGATGCGGAATTTATAGCGTTACAAAAAGAATACTATATGTCTGTGTCGGAAGATTCAAATGAAGAAATCAACGCACTCTTACTTGGCGGGACTTACAGAGTTTCACTCAAATCCGTTGAGAAATCCGTGATGAATGTCCGTTACCCCGAGTTTTCCGTAGAAGAGAGTGGTATTCCTTATGCATATCCGTTTACCCTTACTAACACACTGCTTGACAAAAGTTTTGACGGAATGAGAAAGATTTTGAATAGCATTGTTGAACTTTCTTACATAGAAGAGGAACTCTACCTTGTTGCAAAAGAAATTGCAAAAACAAGGAGAAGGGTCAATGCACTCGAATATATAATGATCCCTGACCTTGAAGAAACAATCAAATACATTACAAATAAGCTTGAGGAAATGGATAGGGAAAACATTGCGCGTTTGCTAAAAATGAAGGACATTATAAGGGGGCATTAAGTGAAAATCATAAAGAAGGAAAAGATTTTTTCGGGAAAGTTGCTCTCTATTTATAGAAGACTTGTTGTAGATAACAACAAAAACGTATGGGAGCGTGAAACTGCAAGCTATGATGGCAGTGCTTCCTGCATTGTTGCGGTGGAAAATAATGAAATTGTTATGATAAGGCAATTCAGGCCCTCGGTAGAAGAAACGCTTATTGAAATACCAGCTGGAAGAATTGAGGAAGGGGAAACTCCGGCAGAGGCCGCACGAAGAGAATTTGAAGAAGAAACGGGGCTTATTCCGTTAAATCTTCGGAAACTTGTTGAATTTTATCCAACCCCTGGCTTTGTTGACGAGAAACTCTATTTGTTTTTTTCGGATAAATTTGACAAAGGTAAAGTTCATCTTGACGCAGGGGAATTTTTGGATGTTTTTAGGCTACCAGTTTCCAAGGTAGATGAATATATATTCTCTAACAAGATAAGGGATGCTAAAACACTGATAGGACTTTTACTATGGAAGGTGATGAAAAATGAAAAATGACAGGCTAGTTAATTATGCGGAACAATTTTTGAGCTATGTGGCACGTTCCAGTAAATTTTCTGCGAACACACTTGATGCTTACAGAAATGATGTTTATAAATTCATACATTTCCTTGAAGATAATAGCGTTAATAATTTTATTAACGTAAATGGGAAAATGGCAGCTAAATATTTAACTTTCCTTAAAGAAAATTTAAAAGAGAGA
>WFSP01000034.1 GCA_015485995.1 Caldisericales bacterium
AAAAGCTCCAAGACTACTTTTGTTTTAAACTCGGGTGAGAATTTTCTATGCTTCTGACTCATAAAACCTCTAAAATTAAACTTCAAAATAAATTCAAGAACAGATAAGACAAGATGCAAAAACAATTAAGATTTCTCAAATCTTAACAGATTTGAGAACAAGAGTGTTCAAAAATCTGTCTTAATTTACGGGGGCATTATACCCCTCACGCTATTTTTAGGAAGAGGATATAAAAGAAAAGATTAAAGAAAAACAAAAATCACAAAGAAAAAACAATAGCGGAATATACATATATCTTTTAAACTTGTGTCTCTTACATGGATAGAGACAATATTATCGCTTATTCCGGTTATCTCAGGTAGTTCCGCTGTCTCACCGAAGTAAAGACAATACTCCTCCACGTATAGCGCTATAAGCCTTTCAGGATTCACCTTATTACCCTTAAACTTGATGCCTTAAAGAGAACATGAAGCTTCATTTCCCTTTTAATACCAAGAAACTCAACAGCATTTGGCGTTATTACAGCTTTAAGGTTTAATGCCCCATCAAGATAAACCCAGAAAAGATTACCACGTTTTTTAAGGTCTTCAACAATGACAGGAACATCGTTCTGAGCTGAGCATAAACCCGGATCTTTCGCAAGTATTATCTCCTCAGGCCTCAGTGAAAGGGTAACCGTGCCTTTGGCCTGGTCAATTGTCCTTAAAACTACACCGCCAATGTCCACAAGTGCCAATTCTTTATCCTTTCCGACAATCTTTCCACGCAGGATATTAGTTCCAACGAAGCCTGCAACGAAGTTCACGTCTGGCTGAGAGAAAACGTCCTCTGGGGACCCAATTTGAAGGATCTTTCCATCCTTCATTACTGCAACCTTGTTTGCAAGGGCAAAGACATCTTCGAAGTCGTGAGTTATATGAATAACTGTAGTTCCATACTTAGTTATTACCGACTTGACAAGTCCTCGAAATCTTTCTCTTGTCTTAGGGTCAAGCGCTGAAAAAGGTTCATCCATCAAGAGAACATTAGGATTAACTACAAGGGCCCTTGCAAGGGCAACCCTCTGTTGTTCGCCACCGCTTAGTGTTACCGGTTTTCTATGAAGAAGATGATTTATATGAAGTTCCTTGGCTATCCAAACAACCTCTTTTCTCACTCCATCTTTCTTGAGTTTTCTAAGGCCAAAGGCTATGTTATCAAAAACGCTCATATATGGAAAGAGAACATAATCCTGATAAACTATCGATATGCCTCGTTTTTCTGGAGGTAAATTAGTTATATCTTGGCCTTTAAGGATTATCCTACCAGACTTGAGTGAATAAAAACCTACTATCGCTTCCAGCAAAATGGACTTTCCTGCACCAGTCGGACCTATTATAGTTAGATAATTTCCCTTTTCAACGGTAAGGTCTATATCGCGCAGGTGAAACTCGCCAAGGTCAATGGAGAGGCTTTCAACTTCTAGCAATGATGCCCTTTCCATTTTCCAGTCCTTCAAAGATCAATATCGTAATGAAGGAAACAGCAACAAGTACTATGCCGCTGGTCATTGCCATCCCTATATTACCGTAAGATATGTTGAGGTAAAGTGTTATAGGAAGTATTTCTGTATTCATATAGCTTCCACCAGCAAGAATTAGTACTGCTCCAAAGGCACCTATCGAACGAGCAAAGGCAATTACGGCTGAAGCAAAAAGGCCATTTCTTGCCATTGGCAAAGTAACCTTCAAAAAGGTCTCGAACTCGGTGCAACCCAAGCTTCTTGAAACAAACTCATAGCGCGGACTGACACCTTCAAAAGTTGTATATATAATTCTGATAGCGTAGGGTAAGGCTGTAAAAAACTGGGCAACAACTATGCCAAGCTTTGTGAAAACAACCTTTATTCCAATAAATGCCAAAGCCTTTCCCATTATAGTATTCCCGAAGAAAAGAAGTAAAGCTAGACCAAGTACCAGCTCTGGAAAGGCCATGGGAAGATCTAGAATTGATTTCGCTATGCTTTTCCCGGGAAATTTAAAGCGAGAAAGGGCATATCCTATTGGGGTTCCAAATATCATAACAAGAAACATGGAAATTAGGGCCGTTATAGTAGACAGTTTAAGGGAATACATCATCTCTTTAGATCGGATTCCTCTAAGCACATCCTCAGGATTAGGAACAAAGAAAAGTGTCGTTATAACGATAAAAAGAAAAACGGTGAAAAGAACGGAAACCGCAATGCAAATATTTCTAAAACTTATTGACACGGTTTAAACCCCCATTTTTCCCAGATGGCAAGACTGCGAGGTGTGGCAACGAATTTGTTAAATGATTTAGCAAGACCAAGAACACCATGCTTTTTAGCACAAGTGGTTACGGCTGTGGGAATAGTTTTAATAATGTTCTGCTTAGGTGAAATTGGTATTATTTTAATCTTACCCCTTGCTTGTGCCCAGGTTGTTATATCCTCCCAAACGATGGCGGCATCAGCCTGACCCGTTGCAATATAAACTAAGAGCTGGTTAACTGTTGGTGTGAAGGTCACAACATTAGGCTTTACCTTCTTCCAAAGGCCATTCTTATCGAGAATTTTTTTAGCCACTTTTCCAATAGCACATGCCTTTGGATCGCCTAAAACAATTCTGACCCCAGGTCTAGCAAGATCCTTTAATGATTGAATATGTTTAGGATTGTTTCCATGCACAATTATAACAGGTACATGCAATGTAAGGTTCTTTATTGTATTCTTGATGATGTATCCTCTTTTTAATGCATCCTGAGTGTACTTGTATGCGCCAGGAATAAAGACATCACATTCACAAGTTGTTTGCAAAATGCCGAAGATTTCTGCACTACCTCCGTAATTCACCTGCACCTTATCACCCGTTCTATTTTCAAAGAGAGATATAAACTTACTCACTGGCTTCATGAGGCCAGCGCCAGAACAAACCATAATGGTTTTTTTAGTTGTAGTTTTAGCAGCTTTGGTGCTTTTATTGCCCCAATAGCCTGATACTAACACAGCGCCAAAAATTAAAGCAATTACTAAGAGAACTCCGATTCCTCTTTTCATTTAGACCTCCCAAAACATAAAGTTCTTTCATAACAATTCTGTAGAGACCGTCCCCAATTTTGTGTAAGTATCCTTTTTCCTAAGACCATTATACACAATTTCACCTGATATATCCACTAAGTCTGTCTTTAAAAACAATGGAAAACTGGGAGATAATTTCAGCCCAATTTGATATTGTTTTCTGCCATTTTGCAGATATATCC
>WFSP01000035.1 GCA_015485995.1 Caldisericales bacterium
TCCCTACGCTGTGAAGGTTTACTTCATAGTTCGTTGCATGCCAGGCAGGCTGTTCTAAGGGCTGGCCTTTGAATATCTTTCCTGTATGCCCTATGAGGAAGTGGTAGTCGCATTTGTATAACGGGTATTCTGATTTCCACTTTTCTTGTGCCCTGTCGCATATCCTTCTTGCAATCTGTTTTCCTTCTTTATCTTTGCTGTTCAGCTCATAATCAGTTGCAGAGTGGTGCAGTATGATGTATTTAATTATTCTGTATGAAGCACTGCTCACTCTCTTTTTCCTAATCCTTCTATATACTTTGTCAAGTTGTTTACTGCATCAGTAAGTTTATCAAGCTTACTACCAAATGCTACGATAAGGTAAACAGATACAACGACAGGAAAACCGACATCTGCAATTGCTTTAAGTATATCGTTGGCATTCATTAAGTAAACGGTATCTCCTTTTTGTTTATCTTATTCATTTTGTTTATCTTATTTTTATTGAATATATCCTTAAAGAGCTGGTCGTAAACAATCTGAGATATGGTAAATGCAGCTGCAGTTCCTTTTAATACTGCTTCTGTATGAAACTGCCCTGATAGGTATGCTGATGCAAAACCTATTACGCAAGAGGTAAGCAGTGCAATGATACTTTTCTGTTTCCTTGTGAAGCTCTCTTTTGTTATCCAATTTACTATAAAAGGTGAAACAGTTCCTATAAGTACTGAAAGCCAGGCAGGCTGAATGTTATTCATTTATTATCACTCCTTTTTGTTTTGTTGGTTGCTGCTTTAAACAAATAGGGGGCTTCCCTTTTAGGAAGCCCGTTGTGCAGAAACGGAGGCAGCTATGGAATGAGGTCGGTGTAATCTCTCTGGATTACTCCACCGTCAACAATGCTTATCAGGTTGCCGTTCTGTGTTACCTCATTAAAACTATATATGAAATCTGTTTGTTTCATGAGTGCCCTGCTCCTCAAAACTGAAACAAATAAAATGAGATTTACTCCACCGCAAATTCTACATGATACGGAAGCACAAACTCTGCTAACCTGTCGTTAAATTACAGGTTCTTTTCCATAGAAAGGTTAACGATGCACCCTTTCTTAATATTATACTTCTCAAGAAAAATTCTGAAGTTTTTGAGATTTTTCATAAGAAAAATCAAGAGCCAACCATTATTCTTGATAAGTCAAAATTAGGTTACTTAGTGCAGTACTCACCTATAGATAAGGACGATGACAAGAAACTGCTTAAAGACATTTTTTACATGGATGTTCAAGAGTTGTCAAGCGACGAAAAGATGATGGAAAAGATAATCAAGGAGAAGTCTAGTTGGCTCGTCAAGAAAGGCAACGAAGAAGAACAAAGGAAATACTTGCAAGAGCGTGTAATTATTAATATTTACGAATCTTTCGAATACTAGAAGTCAGAAGATTTTGAAGGTTATATTTTAAATCTAAAGTAATAAATAGTTTTGAAATTTATCAAAAGATTCTTTTAATTTATCCTCTCCCCCATAAGACACCTTCCTTTATGTGGGTGATGTAGTGGGGATTGCTTGATTTTTTCACTAATTAGGCTATGATGTAACTATGAAACTCAATCAAGCGTTCCAGTTCAAACTCAAGGCCAATAAGGATCGAGAAGAGAAATTCAAAACCTATGCTGGTGCATGCCGATTTGTCTGGAATAAGACTCTTAACTTAGTGAAAAACAGGTTAGTAGAATACAGCACATATAAAATAGTTAACACCCACACTTTAACTCATTACTCACAACCACCGTTAATACCGCATTACGAAGATATTGCTAATCTCTTGCCTCTATGGAAGCACTCTGAAGAGTATGGTTTTCTTTCCGATGCACCGTCCCAGGCATTGCAGCAGACGCTCAAAGGCCTGTACAAAGCCATAGACTCTGCGTTTACGAAAGGCAACGGCATGAGGTTCCCGCAATACAGAAAGAAAGGTAAGTCGCCTGACAGTATCAGATACCCTCAAGGCTTCAAGATAAAAGGAAATAGAGTTTTTATGCCTAAAATAGGATGGGTAAGGTTCTTTAAGTCAAGAGAGATAGAAGGCAAACTAAAAAACGTAACGGTTAAAAGGTACCCTGACGGATGGTACATAAGCATAGTAACTGAAGTGGAGATAGAAAAACCAAAAGAA
>WFSP01000036.1 GCA_015485995.1 Caldisericales bacterium
AGGCAGTAAGAGGTAATCATGATAATGCCGTTGCTTTTAACACAGATTGTGGTTGTTCGCCTTCAATGCAAGAGCTTTCTGTCGCAAGCAGAGAATACACAAATAAAGTGGTAAGCAAAGAACAGGTGGAATTTCTGCGGAAACTTCCGTTAAAAGAGAAATTTCAAATAGGCAGAAAAACATTTTTTCTTGTGCACGCCTCAAACAGTGATCCGTTGTTTAAGTATCTCAACCCCGGAAAGGTTTCAGGAGAAGAGTTTAAAAAGGAATTCGACAGTATCAAAACAGATTTTATAATCTATGGGCATACACACATCCCTTTGATTTTAAGAGGCATAACGAATAGCATCATTATAAACCCAGGGAGTGTAGGACAGCCAAGGGATGATGACCCAAGAGCAAGCTGTGCAGTGATTGACACAGAAAGAGATTCCGTAGAAATAAACCGTATCGAATACGACATCAAAAAAGTGGAAAAGCAAATTAAAGAGGCAAATCTTCCTGAACCATTAATCTCAATACTCGAGAACGGCAAGCACTAATTTGATTATTTGAAAAAGCCTGCTAAAATAGTATTGTGATAATATGAAAGAAACAGTTAATGAACAGGTGGAATTAAAAAATGCAGAACATATTCCTTTTGTTGTGGGAGTAATGGATAGGAACATAAGAATCATAGAAAAAGAGCTTGATGTGGATATAGTATTAAGAGACGAAAAGCTTTTTATCAGCGGAAACGAAGAAAATGTTAAACAAGCTAAGGAACTTCTGCAAAGCATAGAACGCCTCGCAAAAAAACATTATAATTTTTCTGTGGAAGAACTTATATATTCTGCAAAGAACAAGAAACCGGAATTTCTAAAAAATATTCCTGATACGGCTATTATTGAAGACGTAAAAGGCAGGAAAGTTGTGCCAAAAACGCTCGGGCAGCGCAAATATGTAAAAGCAGTTTTAAAAAACAGCATAACATTCGTTATAGGGCCCGCTGGCACAGGAAAAACATATCTATCAGTTGCATTATCAGTAAAATATCTTTTAAGTGGCGAGGTAAACAGAATAATTTTAACAAGGCCCGTAATAGAAGCAGGAGAAAAGCTGGGATTTTTGCCGGGTGATATACAGCAGAAAGTAGACCCTTATTTCAGGCCGATTTACGACGCACTGTATGATTTTTTAGGGCAAGAAAAGACATACAAACTTCTTACGAACAAAACCATAGAAATTGCCCCCTTGGCATATATGAGAGGAAGAACGTTAAATGATGCATTTATTATCCTTGACGAAGCACAAAACAGCACCTTCTCGCAGATGAAAATGTTTTTAACACGGCTTGGCGAGGGTTCTAAAATGGTAATAACAGGCGATGTAACACAGAGCGATTTACTGCCCGGGCAAGGAGGAGACGGGCTCCAGGCAGCAACAACAATATTGAAACATATTAAAGGAATTGAGTTTATATATCTCACTGAAAAAGATATTGTAAGGCACAAACTTGTGCAACAAATCGTAAACGCATACGAAAAGAACGAAAATGATAAGAAGAAAAAATAGAATTTACAGAATGGACGTTTTTACACGAAAACGTTTTACTACCTATCTAAAAGAGAACATCGCTTCAATAGCAATTATTGTTTCACTTGCTATTGTAATATTTACCGCAATATTTTACTCCTACTTTCCAAACAACTTGAAGTTAAAGGCAGGAGATATAAGCACCGAAGATATTATTGCACCAAGAACATTCACTTATATAAATGTTGAAAAAACGGAAGAACTTAAAAAGAAAGTTGCAGATTCCATATCTCCGGTATATAGGCTCGATACATCAGAAGAAAATACTGTGTTAAACAATCTGGATTCAGTGTTTAACAATATAACATCCATACTGAGTTCTACCAAAGATGAAGTAGAAAAACATAAAGAACTGGTGATACTCTTCCCAAACAACGCATCTTTTGCTGATTTTCTGGTAGAGGAACCTCCAGAAAAAATAGAAAATATGCATAAAACATTAAAATCAATACTGTATAATCTAATGGTAATGGGGGTAAAGAGTAATAGTATAAACCAATCGGTACATATAGGAACAGATGAAATAGATAAGACAGCTTTTAATAAAAGCGAAAAACAGTTCCTTATATATTTACTTCGTAAAACAATACAGCCGAATCTCATATACGATAAAGATGCAACAGAAGCTGCTATTCAAAAGGCAATAAGTTCTGTCCCATCCGTAAAAGCTACAATCAACAAAGGCGACACAATAGTAAAAAAAGGCGAAAAAATTACTGAAACTCAGTACCAGATACTCAGTGCAGTAGGATTAGTGCATACTAAAAGCGATTGGAAAATCATCCTAAGCATCATTATATTTATATTGCTATTTATTGCTGTTTCATACACCGCAATGCTTAATTCCGGAAAAATGGTAAAACAAAAAGCGGTAAAAAGAACAGCAGAATTCGCAATCATTATTGTGATTTCTTATATTGCTTTTCTACTCCTTCAGCCAATTTCACCATATCTTATTCCGATTCCCCTTCTTGCATTCATTATTTTTGCTTTCTTTGATATAAGCAGCGCTTTACTTATCTCTATAAGTTTTACCTTCTTGCTGACACTACCAATGGACATAAAAGCGTCGATACTGTTTGCAATACTTATCTCTATTTCAGTATCGCTATTCATTTTAAGACGTTTTGCCAGGATGATTACTCTAATATACGCAGGTACCGCAGGCGGCGTAACTTTTGCATTAATCACATTTCTTGTAGGGGTTACCAGCAAACTTCCGTTGAAACAAATAGAAATAAACACTACATACGCGTTTTCAAACTTCTTTGGGGCTGCACTACTAACATTGGGTATTGTATTTATGCTTGACCATATATTTAACGAAGCAACCGTAATTCGCCTTTTGGAATTAAGTGATACAAACACTCACCTGTTGAGGCAGTTGCTACTAAAAGCCCCTGGAACTTATCAACACAGCATAAACGTTGCAAGTATAGCAGAGTCAGCAGCAGCAAAAATTAACGCAAATTCACTTTTAATACGCGTAGGTGCTTATTACCATGATATAGGGAAAATGCTGCATCCGTATTATTTTACGGAAAATCAGATAAACATTCCTAATATCCATAACAGCATTACCCCAAATCTTAGTAAAACAATAATTATAAATCATGTTAAAGACGGCGCGCAAATTGCAAAAAGGTATAGGTTACCCGAGGAAATTATAATGTTTATTTTAACGCACCACGGAACAACGATAGTTTCATATTTTTATCACAAGGAAAAAGAAAAAAACTCCGACGCAAAAAAAGACGAATTTCGTTATCCTGGGCCAAAACCTCACACCAAAGAACAAGCAATTTTGATGCTTGCCGATGCCTCAGAGGCAGCAACTCACGGAATGGATAATCTGGACAGGGATAAAATTGAAAAAATAGTAAAAAGTATAATTAAAGACCGCGTAGATGACGGCCAATTAGACCAATCCGAACTTACATTGGGAGAACTAAAAGAAGTAACTGATTCCTTTATCAAGTCCCTTATAAACTTTTATCATAAAAGGGAGGCCTACCCAACGGAAGAAAATGCTAAAAGTTGAATTCTCTAATAAAACAAGGAAATACGAAGTAAACGAAAGACTCTTAACCTCACTGGTACGAAAAATATCGCATTTTGCAGGTGAAGATTACGGTATAGTAAGCATTTCATTTGTTGGAGAAAAACGGATACGGGATATAAACAAAAAATTCAGGGGAATAGACAAACCCACCAACGTTATCTCCTTTCCGTTTATGGACTCTTTCGGTAAAATAAAAATAATAGGCGATATTGTTATATGCCTTCAAATTGCAAAGAAACAAGCTAAAAAAGAGGGGAATAATTTCACGGACTATGTAGCATTTCTCATAATTCATGCTTTTTTACACCTTTTAGGTTATGACCATATAGAAGAAAAAGATAGAGTAATAATGGAAAAGAAAGAAGAAGAAATTTTCCATAAAATTCATATTACCAATTTTTTAAAGGAGGCTGGTAAATAGATGAACCCGTCGAGTTGGGGATATATTATCTTTGAATTCGTTTTACTTGTCACGTTTTCTGCCTTTTTCTCCGGAATGGAAGCTGCTTTGCTTTCCGTTTCAAGGATAAAGCTTGAATCTATGGCATCTAAAGATTCAAAAATTGCCCAAAAAATTTTAGATTTTAAAAAGAACCCGGAAAGATTTATAAGCCCAATTGTATTGGGGAATAATTTTGCCAATATACTCGCTTCTGTCTTAGCTACATACTTCAGTGTAATGCTTGCCAAGACACACAACCTTTCTACTTCAACCTCACTAATAATAACAACGGTGGTTCTTACAGTGGTAATCGTTATATTTGGCGAGGTAATACCAAAAAGTGTTGCTGCATATAACCCTGAAAAATTTTCAATATCATCTTTCTATATATTTTATTTTTTCTGGGTAATATTGTTTCCGTTTGCCTGGCTTTTATCAAAAATTTCCAGAGGATTTCTTATACTGTTCGGTATAAAAAAAGAGGTCAAAACCGTATTTAAAAATCCGGAAGAACTTATAATGATGCTTCACCTCGGAAAAGAAGAAGGCATAATTGAGAAATCCGAAGAAAAAATGATATTCAGTATCTTCGAGTTTGGCGATACTCTCGTAAGGGAAGTGATGACGCCTCGAGTAGATATGATAACAGTGCCAGTAGGTGCTAATTTGGATCAGATATTAAATACTGTTGTTCAAAGCAATCATTCACGAATGCCAGTATACAAAGGAAAAGTAGATAATATTGTAGGAATTCTATACATAAAAGACCTTTTTAAGCTGTTTTTATCCGGAGTAGATGAACACAAAATAAAACTAAAAGATATACTGCGCCCAGCCTACTTTGTCCCTGAAACAAAGCGTGTTGACGAACTTTTCAGAGAGATGCAAAAAAAGAAAATACAAATAGCAATAGTATTCGACGAATATGGAGGCATATCCGGGCTTGTTACAATGGAAGACTTGTTGGAAGAAATTGTGGGGGAAATACAAGACGAATATGAAGCGGAAGAGAAAAGTTTTCAGAAAATCGGGAATAACGCTTATCTTGTTTCCGGAATGATGAGCATCGATGACTTCAATGAAGAGTTTAAAGCAAATCTTTCGGATGAAGAAGCGGATACAATCGGAGGAATAATTTTAGAAAAATTAGGCAGGCTGCCCCACTCCGGAGAAGAAATAGAAGTAGAAAATTTTAAATTTATAGTAAATAAGATTCGCGGAAGAAGAATCGTCCAGATAAAAGTTATATTGAAAGATAAGGAGGTAAAATGAACAAAGAAAAACTAATAGAACTGGCAAGAATCGCAAGAGAAAACGCTTATGCCCCTTACTCTCACTTCAAAGTAGGAACCGCACTGCTTACAAAAAACGGAAAAGTTTTTACCGGCTGTAATATTGAGAACTCAAGCTTTGGTGCAAGTATGTGTGCAGAACGCGTAGCAGTTTTTAAAGCCGTTAGCGAAGGGGAAAGAGAATTTGAAACAATTGCCTTGGTTACAAATACGGAAGAACCTGCTATGCCGTGCGGAATATGCAGGCAGGTATTGTCGGAATTTGCACCTAACATTAAAATATACGCAGCAAATTTAACCGGTACGGTAAAAGAAACCTCTCTCAAGGAACTCTTACCGTATGCATTTACAAAAGAAGATTTAGGAGGTAAATAAAATGAGAAAAATCATACTCGCAGGAAATTGGAAAATGCACAAACTTATAGAGGATGGCGAAAATCTTGTAAACTGCCTTGAAGAAAAATTCAAGAATTCTCCTTTAGAAATAATTGTTTTTCCGCCATTCACCTCATTGAGCGCAATCTCAAAAACAGCACGGAAAATAAAAATAGGAGCACAGAATATGCACTTTGAAGATGAAGGTGCTTTTACCGGAGAAATTTCCCCTTTGATGTTAAAGGATGCCGGTGCAGAATACGTAATAATAGGGCATTCGGAAAGAAGGAATATATTTGGCGAAACTGACCAACTAATAAATAAAAAGATAAAATCTGCCCTAACACATAATATCAAGGCAGTATTGTGCGTTGGCGAAAAGCTCAATGATAGGCAAAGCGGTAAAACCAAAGAGGTTATCGAAAATGAGCTGTCTAAAGACCTTTCAGGCCTCAACAAGGAGGATATGGAGAACATCATTATTGCATACGAACCTATATGGGCAATTGGAACCGGAGTTTCTGCAAAGCCCGAACAGGCAGAGGAAGTACACAAATTTATCAGAAACCTGCTTGGAAAAATGTTCGGCAAAAGTGTTGGGGAGAACACAACTGTTTTATACGGAGGCAGCGTAAAACCGTCAAACGTTGAATCACTTGCAAAGATGAAAGATATAGATGGTGGCCTCGTAGGCGGAGCGAGCCTAGACTGCGAAAGCTTTTATAAAATTGGGCAAATTCTTTCTGAAATAAAAAAGTTATAATTTTTCATTTATATGGTATAATATAAGAAAACATAGGAGGTGAGCAATATGGCAGGATTTTGGGATAAAGTAAAAAAGGGGGCACAAGAGGCAGGTGAAAAAGCGGCAAAACTTGCAAAGATTGCAAAAATTCAGGCAGAAGTAACAGGATTAGGCTCTTCGCGAAAGGAAAAAATACTTTCTCTTGGTGAAAAAGCTTACAATCTCTATAAAAGTGGAAAGCTCGGCGGCGAAGCACAGGAGGAACTTAAAACATTCATTGCAGCAATAGAAGAAATAGAAAAAAAGGTAGCAGATAAGAAAAAAGAAATCGAAAAAATAAAGGCTGAGATGAACGAAAAGAAAGAAGTAGTAGTAGAAGAAGCAAAAGAAGTTAAAGAAGAGGCTAAAACAGCAACAGAAGAAGAGGTAAGGGAAGTTAAAGAAGAAGCTAAAAAAGAGGAAATTCCCGAAGAAGAACCGGCGAAAGAAACAAATCCCAAAGAAACAGACGAAGAAAAGTAACAGTATAAAAAACGCAAATAAGAATTGCTACGGGAGGCATATGCCTCCCGTTTTATTTAAGAGGCAACCTTTTGAAAACCGTTTTATATTTTAAGAGCTTCATATAGAATGTATTGGAGGCATAGGATGATTATTCAAATATATGCAGTAATTTCAGAAGAAGATGCATATGCTCTTTGCAAGATCGGAGTAGACCATATTGGTATAGTTGCAAGTTGGAACGGAAATAAAGAAAAGGGGATTGTTTCCGTAAGTAACGCAATAAAAATTATAGAAACAATAAAAAACTACGGAAAAATTGCAACAGTAATAGTTGACACAATTAGCCCGAAAGAGGTAAACCGTTATATTGATGCCCTTCATATGGATATACTGCATATATGCCGGACTCTTCCCGAAAGCGAACTAAAAAACTTGAAGGAAATTTTAACGGACAAAGGTATTCAACTTATGTATTCAATACCCATAAAAGGCAGAACAAGCATTAGTGAAGCAGAAAGGGTACAGCAATATGCAGATTTTATAATGCTTGACTCACCTTTTAAAAGTGCGCAGATGGCAGGTTTTATTGGAGCAACGGGTAGAACGCACAACTGGGACATTAGCGCGGAAATAGCAAAATTGGCCTACAAGCCCGTAATTTTAGGCGGAGGCCTATCGCCAGAAAATGTTTTGAAAGCAATTAAAAAGGCCCATCCCGCAGGAGTTGATGCAAAAACTTCCCTTGATTTGCCGAAAGGTTCAGGCAAAAAAGACATTCTTAAAGTAAAAGAATTCGTAAGGAGGGTTCGAGAGTTTGAAAAAGAAGAGCAAACTACTGATAATAGGTGATAATTGTTTCGATATAACAATGAAATGGAATTTTAAGTTTAAAGAAGATAGGAATTTTATACCATCTGAGTATAAAGAAACTGCAGCAGGCACGGGAGTAAATTTTGCTGTGGCACTTTCAAAGTTTTTTGGAGAAGCATATTACTTTACACCCGTTTCGACAGATGGCTTTGGAAAAGAAATAGAAAAATTCCTTGCATCAAACAATGTAAAAATTTTAGCACTGCCCTCCGTAAAAAAAACAGCGTTAATCATAGTAATAATAAATTCTGCAGGAGCCCGAACTACTTTAGCGCTGATGAGAAACACATCCTACGAAGACATAAATGTAAAAGAATTTAAAAACATAGCAAACGATTTCGAGGCAGTCTATATAAGCGGGGGGATATTTACCTCTCAAAAAGTACAAAGAAAAATCTTAAAGATTGCAAAGATTGTAAAAGAGCATAATATGAAATTATTTTTTGACCCACAAATCAGAATAGGGAAAGAAATTCCGGAATTTATGGATACGGCGCTTCAAATTGCAGGAATAAGCAATATTGTCCTTGCAAACAAAGAAGAGTTTGAAATAATGGACCTCTCACAAGACAGATTCCTCGTAGAAAAAAAGGGGAATAGCGGTGCGACTGTTTTTTATAATTCCAAAAAATTTTCAGTAAAAGGCATTAAGGTAAACGTAATGGATACTTCGGGTGCGGGTGATGTTTTCAATGCAGCTTTTTTAACAAAATACCTGAATGGATTCTCAATAATAGAAACACTGAAGTTTGCAAATTATGCCGCTGCCTTATCAGTAACCAAAAAAGGCGCATATGCTCCTGAGCAAGCAGAAGTAGAAAATTTTATCAAACAAAATGGATAAATTCAAACTTGTTTCCGATTTTAAGCCAACAGGAGACCAGCCCAAAGCAATTGAGAAACTTATAGAGGGGATAAAAAAAAGATACAAATTTCAAACACTGCTCGGAGTAACAGGTTCAGGCAAAACATTTACAATGGCAAACGTAATTCAAAATATACAAAGGCCTACGCTCGTTATTTCTCACAACAAAACACTTGCGGCCCAGCTTTATTCTGAATTCAAACATTTCTTTCCGGAAAATGCAGTACGTTATTTTGTAAGTTACTACGATTTTTACAGGCCCGAAGCATACGTCCCTCAATTAGACCTACACATAGACAAAACTGCAGATGTAAATGAAGACATTGCGCGCTTGAGGCATGCTACAGTAAGGGCTTTACTCGAAAGGCGTGATGTAATAGTAGTTGCCTCTGTTTCCTGCATATACGGCTGGGACTCTCCAGAGGAATATAAAGAACAGTTGTTTACAGTAAAAATAGGTGAAAAAATAAGACGCGGAAACATTGCTTTAGGACTGGCACGCCTCCAATACGAGAGAAATGACTTTGATTTCAGGCCTGGAAGATTTAGGATAAGAGGGGATATAGTAGACGTCTTTCCAAAGGAATCAGAAACAGCAATCCGAATAGAACTTTTCGGGGATGAAGTTGATAGTGTTATAGAATTCGACCCCTTAACCGGTGAACTCATAAAAAAGTACTCCTCTTTCACGTTCTTCCCTGCCTCACAATTTCTTACGACAGTAGAAAGAATACACAGATATGCAAATGAAATAAGAAAAGAGCTTGCGATACGCATAGAATTTTTTAGGAATAAAGGGAAACTTGTAGAAGCACAACGCCTGGAAGAGCGCACGAATTATGACCTTGAAATGCTTGAGCAAACAGGATATTGCCCTGGGATAGAGAACTACTCAAGATACTTCTCCGGGCGCAAAGCAGGCGAAGAACCGTTTACGTTATTGAATTTTTTCCCAGAGGATTTCCTTATGTTCATAGATGAATCTCATATAAGTGTCCCTCAAATTCGCGCAATGTACCACGGCGACCACCAAAGAAAACTTACGCTTGTAAGATATGGATTTAGATTGCCGTCTGCCCTAGATAACAGACCATTAAGGTTTAACGAGTTTTTAAAGCATATAAATCAATGTATCTTCGTTTCAGCAACTCCTTCAAAATACGAAAAGGAAATAAGTGCTCAGGTGGCAGAACAGATAATTCGCCCTACTGGGCTTATAGACCCTAAAATAGAAGTAAGGGCTACAAAGAATCAAGTCTTTGATTTGATAAAGGAAATAAAAAAACGCATAGAAAAAAACGAACGCGTGCTTGTTACAACACTTACAAAAAAAATGGCTGAAGAACTTGCAATGTTTCTTACGGAACACAATATAAAAGCAAGATACTTGCACTCAGATATTAAAACACTTGAACGCGTTAAAATCCTTAAAGACCTCAGAGAGGGTAAATTTACCTGCCTTGTTGGGGTTAACTTGCTCAGAGAGGGGCTTGACCTGCCTGAAGTATCGCTTGTCGCAATTTTAGATGCGGACAAAGAGGGGTTTCTCCGTTCCGAAGTTTCCCTTATTCAAACTATGGGACGTACCGCAAGAAATGTTTCAGGTAAAGTTATTATGTATGCAGACGAAGTTACTGAATCAATGAAAAATGCAATAAAAGAAACCGCAAGAAGAAGAAAAAAACAGTTAAAATACAATAAAACACACAACATCACGCCAAAAACAATAAGGAAGGCGATTTCAGATCTTATAGATTTACCGTGGAAGAAAGAAGAAGAAATCGAAGAAATCGATTTAAGTAATTTGAACTCCGAGCAATTCAAAGCATTAATATTAGAACTCACAGAAGAAATGCATCTAAAAGCAGATATGTTAGAATTCGAAGAAGCGGCAAAACTCCGCGATAAGATTGATAAGCTAAAGGAACTTTACAAAAGGAGAAGGAAATGAAAAAGAAAATAGGGCTTGCGTTGGGAAGCGGTGGCCCAAGAGGGCTCGCACACATAGGGGTGATAAAAGTATTAAAAGAAAATGGTTTTGATATTGACATTATTGCAGGGTCAAGCATTGGCGCACTTATAGGAGGCGCCTACGCAGCAACACAATCAATAGAGGAAGTAGAAAAAATGGCTTTTTCTATGGATATGAAAAAGGTATTGGGTATCCTATTCGACCCGACAATAAAGTCCGGATTGATAAGAGGAGAAAAAGTTACAAAGTTTATCAAAAAAATGTTTGGAGACCCTGCCATTGAGCATCTGGAAACAACATTTCTTCCTGTTGCAACTGATTTTTCAACAGGCAAGCCGGTAGTGTTTGAAAAAGGCAGCTTTGTTGAAACAGTTCGGGCAAGTATTTCAATCCCGTTTATGTTCCAACCAGTTCTTATCGGTAAAAAAGTATTTGCCGACGGCGGTCTCTCTATGCAAGTTCCTGTAAAGCCTTTAACAGAAAGAAAAGTGGATATTATTATCGCAGTAAACCTCACAGAAAATGCTTATAACAAAAAGGACTTCTCTGTTAACGGGCTTGTTCGCTCTCCGGTAGGCCTTTATAAAATGGCAGTAAATTCAATTGGAATTTTAGAGATAAACCTTGCAAGAATGAACTACAGGGATGCAGACATTACAGTTTCTCCAAACGTGCAAAACGTAGGCTGGGAGAGTTTCTGGAAACCCAAAAATGTGATAAACCGTGGAGAAATTGCTATGCAGAAGAAACTGCCAAAATTAATAAGAATTCTAAATAAAAAATAATATTGCCGTACTGAAGAACCTTACATTTTCTCAGTCACTCTGAGCGTAGCGAAGAGTCTCAGCTACTCCGTCATTCTCGAGGGAGCGCAGCGACCGAAAAATCCTGTCTTTTTATAGTTCTCCTCATTGCTGCGCCAAGATTATTTTTTGGAAACTACCTTAAACTCCACTTTGACAGTTCATCCCATACTTCAAAACGTAGTTTGTAGGTAAATAGCGGGTTTGTTTGATGTGAAAGTGCTTGATTTTTCTTATTCATAGATACACGTATTTAGGATACATACTTGACATAGTTTTGTATTTGTATATAATA
>WFSP01000037.1 GCA_015485995.1 Caldisericales bacterium
ATACGGAAGACCCTGTTGATAGAAAAACTCCTGAATTAATTAATGTAGTGCCAACTGAACCAAACAAAGGCTATGATGTAAAAGATATTATAAAAAGCGTTGTAGATAATGGAGACTTTTTGGAATTACATGAACTTTTTGCACAAAATGCCGTCGTTGGATTTGGAAGAATCAGCGGGAAAACGGTAGGCATAGTAGCCAATCAGGCGAAATACCTTGCAGGCGTTCTTGACATTAACTCTTCTGATAAAATTGCTCGTTTTGTACGTTTCTGCGATGCATTCAATATCCCTCTTATTACATTTGTAGATACACCAGGTTACCTTCCCGGTACATCTCAAGAACACAATGGGGTAATAAGACATGGAGCAAAAGTGTTGTACGCCTATTCGGAAGCAACTGTCCCAAAAATAACGCTGATATTAAGAAAAGCATATGGGGGAGCTTACATCGCTATGTGCTCACAGCACCTCGGTGCAGATGTGGTCTTTGCCTACCCTCAAGCAGAAATTGCAGTAATGGGAGCAGCCGGAGCAGCAAACATTATTTTCAGGAAAGAAATTAAAAAAGCAGAGAAACCTGAGGAATTTAGGGCTGAAAAAATTAAAGAATATAGAGAGCAGTTTGCAAACCCTTACCGTGCTGCAGAGCGCGGGTATATTGATGATGTAATAAGTCCCGAAGATACCCGTACTGTTTTGGCATCATCCCTTGACCTCCTCAAAACGAAGAGTGAAGAAATGCCTCAGAAAAAACACGGCAACATTCCTCTATAAGGTAGAAAAAAATGAATTTATATTCCTTTAAAGATGGAGTAATTTTAGGAACAATGGCAATGACAGGTGTTTTTGTTGTGCTCGCTGCTATTGGCCTTATTCTTTACTCCTTTGAGTTGATATTTTATAAAAAAGAAAAGACCCAAGAATCTCATGAAACGATTATAACGGAAAAAGGCATTCCTAAAAAAGTTGTCGCTGCAATAGCAGCTGCTATCTCTTATGAATACACAGAAAATGAGGAATCTACGGGCTCACAATCGGAAACAAAATTTTCTTCAATAAAAATTAAAAGACATAAGAAAATAAACAAAACGTATGAAAAATTAAAGTTGGAGAGGTGGAAAAATGAGTAGAAAATTCAAGGTCACTGTTAATGGGGAGGTTTTCGATGTAGAAATCGAAACAGCTAATTCAAGCACGAGTGAACAAAAAGTAACAAAAAAAGTAGAAAATAAACTAGCACCCATCCCCGAAGCTACAACAACTGCACCTACAAAGGAGCCCGTAATAGCCGCGCCAAGGGAAGAACCGAAAAAAGAGGGTGTTGTAACTAACGGTAGTAAGGTTGTAGCCGCACCATTACCAGGCAAAATTTTATCAGTTAAAGTAAAAAAAGGTAGCTCAGTTAAGAAGGGTGATTTACTCCTTATTCTGGAAGCAATGAAAATGGAAAATGAAATTTATTCTTCACAAGATGGGACAATAACAGATATTCTTGTAAGTGCAGGAGATTATGTTTCTACCGGCGATAAGCTAATCGTTATGGAGTAAAAAATGTGGGAGATACTTGTAGAGTTAACTAAACAAAGCGGGTTTTACTTACTGACGTGGCAAGAAGGCGTAATGATTATAATTGGGCTTGTGCTTATCTATCTTGCTATATTCAAAAAGGCGGAACCTCTTTTGCTTCTGCCAATAGGCTTTGGCTGTGTGCTCGTTAATTTGCCAATGTCGGGTCTTATGAATTCACAACCGGTAGGTCTGTTCTATTTCCTCTATAGATACGGTGTTTCAACGGAGATATTCCCTCTTTTAATCTTTATGGGAGTAGGTGCAATGACAGATTTCGGCCCTCTTATTTCTAATCCATGGACAATTCTCCTTGGTGCAGCAGCACAATTTGGCGTTTTCCTTGCCCTTATTACATCAATGTTACTTGGATTTTCTTTAAAAGAAGCAGCATCCATAGCAATTATTGGGGGAGCTGATGGGCCAACATCCATATACACTGCAGTAAAACTTGCACCACAACTTTTGGGCGCAATAGCAGTTGCCGCATATACGTATATGTCCCTTGTACCAATTATCCAGCCTCCTATTATGAGATGGCTCACAACAAAAAAAGAACGAACTGTTGTAATGGAACAACTGAGGCCTGTATCCAAAATAGAAAAAATTATCTTCCCTATTATTGTTACAATAATTATAAGTTTACTTTTCCCTGCAGTTGCACCACTGATTGGAATGCTAATGCTTGGCAACTTGTTTAAGGAATCGGGTGTTGTGGATAGGCTTGCCCACACATCAGCGAATGAATTAATAAATATAGTAACAATAATGCTCGCTACCACGGTTGGGGGTACAATGCGAGCGGAAACATTTCTTACAGTAAAAACACTTGAAATAATCAGTCTTGGCATCATTGCATTCGGCGGCAGCACAATGGGCGGAGTCCTTCTTGGAAAACTTTATTACGTACTAAGCGGTGGGAAGATTAATCCTCTGATTGGCTCGGCAGGAGTTTCTGCTGTTCCAATGGCAGCAAGAGTTTCACAAAGAGTAGGACAGGAAGAAAATCCTGGAAATTTCCTTTTAATGCATGCAATGGGACCAAATGTTGCAGGGGTTATAGGTACTGCCGTTGTAGCCGGAATTATGATTTCAATGCTATCTCACTAATATAAATTATTATAAAAATGATATAGAAAAGAGTGCCTCAACATCTGAGGCACTCTAATATTTTTAGACTTTGGCAACTTTTAATAAATCCGTGCTTCCAATTACGCCAGTATGAGAACCTGCAGTTATAACAACAACATCTCCTTCTTTAACAATACCTTTATTTTTAGCAATTGACACGCCTCTTTGAATTATTTCATCAACACTTTTAAAAGCTTTAACCTTAACGGGAATAACTCCCCACTTCAATGTAAGAAATCTATATGTATTTTCTTTAGGAGTCATCGCAAGAATACTAACAGATGGCCTATATTTAGAAACAAGTAACGCAGTCCGCCCTGATTCCGTTGCTGAGATTATAAGTTTTGCTTTAACAGCTTCCGCTATATGGTTCGCAGATAAAGCAATAGCATCTGAAATATTATCGTTCACAAACTCATCAAGTCTTTCTAAATATTTTTTAAAAATATAACTTTTTTCCGTACTTTCAATAATTTTTTGCATTACTCTAACGCTTCCCACTGGAAATTTTCCAACGGCAGTTTCATTAGAAAGCATTACAGCATCACTACCATCAAAAATTGCATTTGAAACATCCGTTACTTCCGCCCTGGTCGGTACCGGATTTTCAACCATTGAATTGAGCATCTGTGTCGCCGTAATAACGGGTTTGCCACTTCTGTTACAAGCAGATATAATTCTTTTCTGAATCACGGGGATTTTTTCCAGAGGCATTTCTACGCCAAGGTCGCCCCGAGCCACCATCACTCCGTCGGATACATTAACAATTGTATTAAGGTTGCTAACAGCTTCCCATTTCTCTATTTTAGAGATAATTGGCACAGTCCTCCCAAATTTATTCATCAATTTTCTCAGTTCTGTAATATCTTCTGGGGTCTTTACAAATGAAAGGGCAACCATATCTACTCCATTTGCAAGCCCAAATTGTAGATCTATTTTATCCTTTTCAGTAATTGCAGGGACAGAAAGCCTTGTTTTTGGAAAGTTTACCCCTTTGTGGTCACTTATCTCCCCGCCTTCCAATACAATTGTATAGATATTCTCGTTGTCTACTTTAGTTATTTTTAATTTTATTAAGCCATCGTTTATATAAATAATTTCACCGGGGGAAACATCTTTAATTACAGTAGAATAAGTAAGTGAAGAAATGTGCGCATCTCCCTCCAAATGTTTTACGGTAAGTACAAATTCATCTCCATTTTTTAATACTTCCTTACTGTTTTTAAAAGTGCCTAATCTAATCTTAGGGCCCTGTAAATCCTGAAGTATTGCAATAGGGAGGTTAAGTTTGTCCGACACAATTCTTATATTCTTAATAGTTTGCCTATGCTCCGCTTCCACTCCATGTGAAAAGTTAATTCTAAATACATCAACCCCTTCCAAGGCAAGCTTTTCTATAACTTCACTGCTACTGCTTACAGGGCCAAGTGTAGCAACAATTTTTGTTTTACTTCTAATTAACTTTTCTTTTTTCATATATCTCCTTTAAGTTTTTTATGAGAGAGATTTCTTCTTGTGAAGGCCTTGAGGGTATATCTACTTGGATCTTTACAATCAAATCTCCGCGCCTTCTATTACCTACTGCACGAGCACCCCTTCCTTTTATACGGAACTCAGCTCCATTTTGAGTTCCTGAAGGAATTCTCAAAGATTCAAAACCACCTTCTACCAACGGTACTTGAACTGTTGTACCAAGGACTGCTTCAGGAAAAGTAAGGTGCGCCGTATAATAAAGCTTATCTCCTACCCGCTCAAATCTAGAATCCGGACGAACCGTAATTTTTAAGTACAGATCGCCATGTGGGCCACCATGCAACCCGGCATTTCCTTGCCCTCTTATTCTTACTCTCATTCCATTATCTACTCCTGCTGGAATTTTAACTTCAATGGTCTTTGTGGCAGTTACAACTCCATTGCCCCCGCAGGTATGGCATTTTTCTTTGGGAATTCTACCAGCCCCGTGGCAAGTAGGACAAGTTGTTTGAGTTACAAACTCACCAAAAATAGTCCTCTGAACCCTTCGAATAACACCGGTTCCATGGCAAGTAGGACAGCTAATATACCCGCTGCCTGGCTCCACGCCGCTTCCATGGCAAGTAGGGCAAACTTCCTTACGTGTAATTGTTATTTCCTTTTTTGTACCAAGTACAGCCTCGGCAAGCGTTATAGTAAGAGATACCTCTATATCTCTGCCTCTAGTTGCAGTTCCCGCTTCGCGTTGGGAATTCTGCCTTCTTGTTTCAGCAGACCCGAATCCCCCAAAACCGAAGTTTCTTAATAAATCATCGAGATCGAAAAAATCTCCGCCGCCGCCAAAGCCAAAATCTCTGAAATCAAAACCTCCGCCGCCCGGAGCCCCTTGAGCCCCTACTGCACCAAATCTGTCATACTGTGCCCTTTTCTCGGGATTACTCAGCACCTCATATGCTTCATTAATCTCAGACATTCTTTTAGCAGCATCGGAGTCATTTTTATGCAGATCCGGGTGGTATTTCATCACGAGTTCTCTGTATTTCTTTTTTATTTCATCAGGAGAGGCGTCCCGAGGGACGCCTAAAATTTCATAGTAATCTTTTCCCATAATTATGGTTGCTTAGTAGTGCCTTCTCCTTCCACGGTTGACCCTTCATCATTATCATTGCTGCTTCCTCCCGTAGGTGGTGGTGTTTGAGTAGTACCCTCATTTGCTTTATACATTTCGGTACTTATTTTTTCCATTACTTCGTTTACTTTGTCCATTTCTGCTTTTATGTTCTCTGCATTATTCTCTTTTACAGCTTTTTCAAGGTCATTCAATTCATTTTCAAGAGCACTCTTGTCATCTTCCTTTATTTTATCACCATAATCTTTAAGGAATTTACGTCCACTGTAAACAAGAGTATCTGCCTTATTTTTCATTTCAATTTCTTCGGCACGTTTTTTATCAGATTCCGCAAATTTCTCCGCCTCTTTCTTCATCTCTTCTATTTTTTCTTTCGACAGCTTATTAGTATTAGATACCGTAATGTGTTGCTCTTTACCGGTTGCTTTATCTTTAGCAGTAACATGCAAAATACCATTTTCGTCCACTGCATATGTTACTTCTATCTGGGGAACTCCACGCGGCGCAGGCGGAATACCATCAAGTATAAATCTGCCAAGCGAAAGATTATCCTTAGCAAGCGGCCTTTCACCCTGCAAGACATGAATTTCAACCTGTGTTTGATTATTCGCGGCTGTTGTAAATGTCTGCGTTTTAGAAGTAGGTATAGGTGAATTTCTCTCAATCATCTTTGTAAACATTCCGCCCATAGTTTCAATCCCCAGGGATAAGGGCACCACATCAACAAGTACTACGTTCTTAACATTCCCTTCTATAATACCTGATTGGATTGCTGCCCCCATTGCAACACATTCCATAGGGTCAACCCCTCCTTCAGGCTTTTTCCCTATATAGTCAGCAACAAATTTCTGAACGATGGGCATACGAGTAGGTCCACCGACGAGTATAATTTTATCTACTTTTTGGGGTGTTAACCCTGCGTCCTTAATTGCCCTTTCCATAGGAGCTGCACATTTCTTAACAATTGGGTCTACAAGAGACTCAAGCTTTGCCCTGGTTATATTCATAACAAGGTGTTTGGGACCATTTGCATCTGCAGTAATAAACGGAAGGTTAACCTGTGTTTCGAGAGTCGAAGAGAGCTCGATCTTCGCCTTCTCTGCGGCTTCTCTAATCCTCTGCATTGCCATTTTATCTTGAGTAAGGTCAATACCATTTTCACGTTTGAACTCCCCAACTATGTAATCTACAAGTGCCTGGTCCATATCTCTTCCGCCAAGATGCGTGTCACCTGCAGTAGATTTTACCTGGAATACACCACCCCCAAAATCCATAATTGTAACATCAAGAGTTCCTCCGCCAAAGTCAAATACAAGAATTTTTAACTCCTTATCCGACCTATCGATGCCATACGCAAATGCCGCAGCAGTGGGTTCATTAACAAGCCTCACTACGTCAAGACCCGCAATCTCACCGGCATTCTTCGTTGCCTGCCTTTGGTCATCATTAAAATATGCAGGAACAGTGATAACTGCCTTTTCTACCTTTTCTCCCAAAAAGGCCTCTGCATCCTTTTTAATTTTCTGCAAAATAAATGCAGATATCTGTTCAGGTGTATATTCCTTATCATAAACTTTTATTTTTTGTTTTGTCCCCATCAATCGTTTCACGCCTGCAACAGTTCCAGCAGGGTTTATTGAGGACTGCCTTCTTGCCGGTTCTCCTACTAAAACCTGCCCGTCCTTAGTAAATGCCACAACAGACGGGACTGTTTTTCCTGCAACCGTGGCCCCTTCTGCTGACGGAATAATCGTAGGTTTGCCACCAATCATTGCTGCAGCAGCAGAATTACTTGTTCCAAGGTCAATACCTATTATTTTACTCATTTTTCATTACCTCCTTCATTTGAATTTTGTTTTTTATCCTCTTCAGGAACAGAAACAGCAACAATTGCTGTTCTGAGTAGTTCGTCCTTTAAATAATATCCTTTTCTTAACACTTTTAGGATAGTGTTAGGCTTCTCTTTATTCGTTTTTATAATTTCTCCAATTTCACAGAGATCAGGGTTAAACTGTTTGCCTTCAAGTTCTATTTCTTTCAATCCCTGCTGTTTAAGAAACTTATCAATCTGGCTATGGATAAGCTGTATCCCCTGCTTTGTAACAGAAGGATCGTCTTTTTCTACCGAAGAAAGCGCTCTCTCAAAATTATCAAAAATTTCAAGAAATTCTCTCATCAGCTTTTTCTTCTCATTATTTACCTTCTGCTCGGCCTGTTTCTCAATTGTATTCTGTTCTTTTCTAAACTGCTCCTTAAGTTTTATAATTTCAATCTTTAAATCTTCAATTTCGTTTTCTCTTTTTTCTATAATACTGTTCTTCTCGTTTAGAGCTTCAACCAATTTATTAAGTTCATCTTTTGCCTGCTCATTTTTCCCGATATTTTCTTTTTCCTTTTCTTTTTTCATTCATACCTCCACAATTAGCACTCTCTACTTTCGACTGCTAATAATTTACCAGAAATTTAAATTTAGTCAATAGTCTTCAAATGATTTTTGCAATATACAAATAAATTCAAACCCCTAAATTACCTAATTATATTTAAATCCCCAAAAAATATTTTGTTTTTCTTAAAAAAGATATAAAATTTAAATGTGAGGAGGTAAAATTATGAAAATACGCGATTCAGCTGTAGCAGGAGCATTTTATCCGGATGATAGAGAAGAATTAAAGATGGTGGTCAAAAACTTTCTGGACAACGCAAAACTATACAAAATTTTTGACTTAAGGGCTATCGTTTCACCACATGCAGGTTATATCTACTCAGGCCCTATAGCAGCGTATAGTTTTAAACAACTTTATAATCTTGACCTCAATAAAAAGTGGACCGTATTTTTAGTAGGCCCCTCACATTATGCTTATTTCAGCGGTGCTTCCGTAGGGATATTCGATATATACAGAACACCACTTGGCCCGGTAAATGTTTCTCCGATTGCAAAAAAGCTACTTAACGAGGATGGGTTCCATTTTGTATTGGACGCACATATAGAAGAACACTGCCTCGAAGTACAACTTCCTTTTTTACAATACGTAATCCCCCGCTTTGAAATAGTACCAATAATTGCCTCTGAAATTTCCCATGAATATTTAGCAGATGTAATTGAAAATTATTTTACAGAAAATTCGATCCTTGTTATAAGCTCGGATTTAAGCCACTACTATCCATATGAAGTAGCATATAAAATTGACAGCCACTGCAATAAGGCAATTGAAAACTTAGATATCAATGAACTGGATAAGTGCGAGGCCTGTGGGAAAACAGGAATTGCTACTGCTATTTACCTTGCAAGAAAAAATAAATGGAGAAGCAAAGTATTGTTACACAAAACAAGTGGAGATACGGATGGCCCTAAAACTCAAGTCGTAGGTTACGGCTCTTATGTTTTCTATAAAGAGGAGTAAGTTATGAACAATATCCAAAGAAAAACATTGCTTAAAATTGCACGGCTTTCTATCAAAACCTATTTGGAAACAAAAGAAAATCCATCAATCAAAAAAGAAAATTATCCTGATCCCAATCTCTGGGAGGAAAGAGGTTCATTTGTAACGCTCACGATAAGAGAAAAACTTCGCGGCTGTATAGGGACAATAATCCCAGTAAATCCCCTTATAACTGATGTTTCAAAAAATGCAATTAATGCTGCGTTTCGAGATCCAAGATTCTATCCACTTACATTGGAGGAACTGCCGTTAATAGAAATAGAAGTTTCCATTCTTACTATTCCAAAAATGTTGGAGTTTACAAAAGCAAATGATCTACTTAGAAAAATAAGGCCGCGCATTGACGGGGTAATTATACGAAATGGCCCGTTTCAGGCAACTTTTTTACCTCAAGTATGGAAAGAACTTCCTGACAAGAAAACTTTTTTCGCAAATCTTTGCCTAAAAGCAGGAATGAGCTCTGACTGTTTTTTAGATCCAACACTCGAGGTGTATACATATCAAGTAGAAGCTTTTTCTGAAAAGGATTTTAAATAAACCGCCCATTTGACACTACTTTTTTAGCTATTATCGTGCGGTGAACGAATCTCTTTATTTTTCTTTATTAGTAGAGTGACTAGAGTGACAAGAATTGCGATTACTGCCAAAAGTGCCGCGATCACAAGAATATATAAAATTCTATCTGAGTGTAGAGGTGAACTGTTTTTTTGCACTTTCTCCAGAGATATCTTGCTACCTGTCCTACTGCTCTCACTATGAACAACC
>WFSP01000038.1 GCA_015485995.1 Caldisericales bacterium
ATAGATGCATTATAACAAAACAGGCTCTACTTTAAAATTCCCATTGCAATTTTTACGTGCATCTCAACTCCTATAGGTAATACATCCTCATCAAAATTGAAGTATGCAGAATGATGAGGTTTATCTAATCCTTTTTCTTTGTTCATCGAACCAAGCCAGAAGAATGCACCCGGCACCTTCTCAAGGAAATAGGACATATCTTCTCCACCCATCGAAACAGGGGTTGCTAAGACGTGCTCCTTTCCCACCACTCCTTCGGCTATTTTTATAACATAGTTTGTTTCTTCTTTACTGTTCACAAGAGGCGGGTATCCAAAGTGATATTCTACCTTTGCACTGCCTCTAAACATCTTTGCTGTGTTTTCTGCAATTCGTTGAATTCTTTCCGGAATTGATTTTGCAACGTTTTTATCTAATGTTCTCACTGTGCCAAGCAATTCTGCTGTTTCCGGAATTACGTTAAACACATCTCCGGATTGTATTTTTCCGACAGTTAACACAATAGGTTGTATCGGGTTAATTTCCCTTGAAACAATAGTTTGCAAATTCATCACTGTTTGCGAAGCAATAATAACAGGGTCTACGGAAGTGTGCGGATAAGCACCATGCCCGCCCTTACCTGTAATTATTATTTTAAATCTGTCCGCCTCTGCAGTAAATACGCCTTCTTTTATACCTATAATTCCCGCGGGCATCATATTTCCAAGATGCATTCCAAACGCTTTCTCCACAGGTGGGTTTTCCATTGCACCTTCTTCGATCATTTTTATTGCGCCACCTGGGTCTTTTTCTTCAGATGGCTGAAAAATAAGCTTTACGTTTCCTTTGAGTTCGTCTTTATGGTGCGCCAGTACTTTTGCAGCAACAAGCAACATTGCAGTGTGGCCATCGTGCCCGCAAGCATGCATCACTCCCTTGTTTACGGATTTGTAGGAAACATCGTTTAATTCCTCTATTGGAAGAGCATCCATATCTGCCCTGAGGAGGATTGTTTTTCCCCTTTCTTTTCCTCTAATTAATCCCACAACTCCTGTTTTTGCAACGTGCGTTTTCACTTCTATTCCCAAATTCTTAAGGTAGTTTTCAATGATTTCTGAAGTCCTTACCTCTTTGAATCCGAGCTCCGGATGTTTATGCAGATCTCTTCGGATAGATATTACTTCGTCTTTTAATGAAAGTACTTCTTCTTTTATATTCATATTTCGCCTCCTATCTAATTTTATCTAAAAACCTTTTTTTTAAAATAAGATTTATGCAGTATAATTTGGAAAGTAAATAAGCAAGGAGGAAAGGATGAGAAAAATTTTATCTGTTATTTTAGTTTTGCTGCTTTTTTTAATGTTTACGCCCTTGAACGTAAACGCAAAAAGTAATCTATCTGTTATTACATTTGTAATTACTCCCAATTCCGTGGATTCCTATGGAGAATATCTTATTGATATGCAAGTTACTTCAGATCTATCTACCAACGACTATATTTATATAAATTTTCCTACGGGCTTTGTTTTGCCACAAAACATTTCTTCTTCTCTTGTAACAATTAATGGGGAACCTGTTTCTAAAGTAGAGATCTCCTCTATGATTTTGAAAATTTATTTGAATTCTTCCATTCAAAAAAATACGGAAATAGTGATACAGATTAACAAGAAAGCGATGATAAGAAATCCTGACTCTCCCAACGATTATGGTTTTCTTATCGGCCTTTCAAATGAACCTTCTCCGCAAAATAAAACCGTCACTATTAAACAAGGAATAACTCATCTGTCTATCATCACTCAACCTAATACCTCAAATAGCCCTGCAATGTATCTTATTAATTTTTACACATCTGCTACTGGCGGATTAAACGGTTCTAATGGCGATTACATTACTATTGCTTTCTCCGCTGACGTATACTTTGCGAAAAACCAAATCAGCGTAGACGACATTCTTGTTAATGGCATAAAAGCAAATTCGATTAATCTAAACAATAACATTTTAACAATTCATTTGGATACAGGTGTGGTAATTCCTCCAAGTAGTTTTGTTTCCATACAGATTTTAGCAGACGCTGGGATTACTAATCCGAAATTACCTGGGAACTATTTCATTTCAGTGCTTACGAATAAAGATCCGTTTTTTGCAAACACCGTATATGAAATAAAAGGAACTTCTGTTAAAAACCTTCAGGTTACACTAAATCCACGAATACAGAACGCATTCTCTGAAATAAAAGTTAGTTTTATTACTTCAAGTGCAGGCATGCTCGAGAAGGGCAAGGATGAGGTTTTTGTAGAATTCCCTGATGAATTTTCATTTCAGGGCGCTTCTGATTTTTCCAAAATCAAAATAAACGGGGTAAACTGCGAAACAGGCAAAATAAACCAAAAGGTGCTATCTATTACCTTGCCTGTTGATGTTAAAAACGGCACAGTAACTGTAATCATAGACAAATCTTTCGGAATCAGAAACCCTTTGGTAAAAGGAGAGTATGCTTTAAAAATATATACTTCCAAAGACCTTACTCCTGTTTCATTTTATGTTCAAATCGAAGCTTCTCATATTACAGCACCAATTGTTTCTCTTACAAACTTTGGTGCAACCAGCGTGTCTGGCTACACAATAATATTTTATACAGGTGCTGGAGGTACACTTACTAAGGGCAAAGATTCAATCACTATTCTTTTCCCTGAAGGAACATACCTGCCACAGACTATTGCAAAAGATGATATCAAAGTAAACGACGTAACTCTTTTGGAAAACCCTATAACGAACGAGAACTCTCTCATCGTTAAAGTTCCAATTAGTATACAGGGGGACGAAAAAGTGACAGTAGAAATAACGGATAAAGCCGGCTTAAAAAATCCAGAATCAGGCGGCATATATACACTTACTGTTTTTACCTCCCAAGAAACAACCCCTGCATTTTCAGTGGCATTTGAAATTTCTTTACTTCCAAAATCTTTTGCGAACATAACTCCTACAAAACCTGACGGTAAGAATGATTACTACATTACGCATCCCATTGTTACTTTAAGTGCAGAAAGCCCGACTGACCCAAATCCTGCAATCTACTATTACATAGATGAAAACTCCCCTACGTTATATAATGGAGAAAAAATATCGATTGCTGATGGAGCCCATACATTGTTTTATTATGCGATAGACCATATGGGGCATAAAGAAAGTAAGGTAAATTCCATTGCGTTTAAAGTAGATACAATACCTCCAGAGGTTACAATAACTTCCCCATCTTCCAATTCTGTAAGCGGAGCTTCTGTAAAACTTATAGGAAAAACGGAAAAGAATGCCACAATCCAGATTAACGGAGATGCTATACCAATCAAACCTGATGGCAGTTTTGAAACAATTCTCACGGGTCAGGGGACAAAGACCTTTGTTATTGCTATAACGGATGAGGCAGGAAATAC
>WFSP01000039.1 GCA_015485995.1 Caldisericales bacterium
GATCTAAATCCCGTATCAGTTGAGATTACCTACGGCTTAGAGCGACTTGCGATGTTTATTCAAGGTAAAGATAATGTATTTGATATTCAATGGGATGAAAAAAATACGTACGAGAGCTTGAGAAAAGAGCAGGAATATGAAGAATGTGTTTATGCCTTTGATGAAAGTAATTCCGAGAAACTTTTTACTCTTTTCGATATATACGAAAGCGAAGGGACGAGGCTGCTGAATAAAAACCTATTATATCCCGGCTATCAATATTTACTGAAATGCTCACACACATTTAATTTATTAGATGCAAGAGGCAACGTCAGTATCGCGGAAAGAGTCCAACTTATTGCAAGAATGCGCCATATGGCAGAACTTGCTGCAAAAATTGTGCTAAAAATGGAGGAAAAAGATGGAGTATCTGCTTGAAATATATACAGAAGAAATACCTGCAACATTTCTGAATGGCGCAGTAAAAGATTTAAAAGATCTTTCGGAAAAGAAGTTATCCGAATACTCAATAGGTTACAGGAAAATAGAAACATATGGCACACCTAAAAGGTTAGTTCTTTTCGTAAAAGGTTTAGAAGAAAAGGAAGCTGACGGAATTGTTGAAGTAAAAGGACCACCGGCCAAAGTTGCCTTTAATAAAGATGGAACAGAAAAACCCGTGTATGGCAAATTTCTGGAATCAAATAATTTAGAAAAAAAAGACGTATTTATAAAAGAAACAAAAAGGGGGAAATATCTATTTGGCAAAAAAGTAGTAAAAGGAAAGAGTGCATCTGAAATAGTAAGAGAGCTTTCACTTTATGCTCTTTTAAAGCTGCATTTTCCAAAAACAATGCATTGGGAAGAAAGTAATGTAAGATTCGTTCGGCCTATAAGATATATACTCTCCCTACTCGATAATGAAATTGTAGAATTTGAATTTGCAGGAGTAAAAAGCGGAAGAGTAACTTTCGGCTTAAGAATAGACAAGCCTAAGGAAATAGAAATTAAAAATCCTTCCAAATATTTTAAAAAGCTTAAAGAAAACTATATAATACTTTCATATATAAATAGGAAGCAAATCGTAGAAAGGAGAGCAAAGGAAGAAGCAAATAAAAGCAATGCACTACCTATTTATAGCCGGTCTCATCTGGAAGAAGTAACTAATCTTACGGAATATCCTACTCCGTTCCTTGCATCCATAGGAAAAGAGGCTCTAAGTATTCCTGAGTGCATTACTCAAAGCATTATAGAAAAAGATATGAAATCATTCGCAGTAGGCGATAGTACAGGGCACCTACTTCCGTATTTCATAGGGATTAGAAATGGCTCATCGGATTTTATTGAAATAGTAAAAGCAGGTTATGAAAAAGTTGTGAGAGCCCGCGTTTTAGACGGTAAATTCTTTTTTGAAGAAGACAAAAAAACAAAACTTGAAAATCTTGTGGAAAAATTGTCCACCATTATGTTTATGAAAGGGCTTGGCACAATGAAAGACAAGACAGATAGAATTATAAAGCTTTCAGAAAAGAGCACCGAGTTCTTTAACTTGAAAGAAGATACTGCAAGGAATTTAAAAAGAGCAGCATTACTTAGCAAAGCAGATCTTTTAACAAATGTTGTAAGGGAGTTTACTAACCTACAAGGCATTATGGGGGGGATTTATGCAGAGTTGCAAGGAGAAAACAAAGCAGTTGCATCTGCTATCTCCGAGCAATATTTACCACGGTTTACAGCTGACAAAATCCCTCAAAGTATTGAGGGTAAATACCTTTCTTTGTTCGACAAAGTGGATACCCTTGCAGGAGCATTTGGAATACACATAAACGTGAGTGGCTCAAAAGACCCGTTTGGATTGAGAAGGGCAGGAACCGGAATAATGCAGATTGTTTCTTCCTTTGAATCCGTGAAATTCCCTTTATCAAAGATTATCGAAGAGGCCATAAACATTCATAAAGAACTGAACAAAAAAGTAGAGGATAAAAAAAATGAAATTATCACATTCTTAAAGGATAGGGAAAAGGCAATCTTAAAAGACCAGGACATCAGATACGATGTGATAAACGCAGTAGTTGCTTTACCAATTGATTTTGCACCTACCTACTCAGAACGCGCCCGGGTCTTGATGAAGCACCTTGATGAGGAAACATTGCAATTCGTAGCGTTGTCGAATAAACGTGTTTCAAATATTTTGCAGAAAGCAAATATGGAGTTTACAGAAATAGATAAAAATTTATTTCGCGAACATGATGAGGAAAACTTACTTGAATCCATAGAGAAAGCGGAAATGAAAGTAGAAAAGAACCTTGCGTTAAAAAACTATAATGGCATTATGGAAACTTATTTTGCCCTATCGCCCGCTATTGCACAATTTTTCGACAATGTGCTTGTAATGGACAAAGATGAAAAAGTAAAAAACAATAGATTATTATTGCTGAAGAAACTGCAGGATTTATTTAAGCAATTTTCAGATTTCTCTCAAATAGTCATCGAGAAGAAAGTTAATTTTTAACTTTTGAATTAAAAGTATATAATAAAGCATTATAATTTACTTTAGGAGGTAAAGTATATGGCAAAAAAATGGGTATACGATTTTGAAGAAGGCAGCAAAGATATGAAGAGCCTTCTTGGCGGAAAAGGCGCAGGGCTTGCAGAAATGACTCGCATCGGCCTTCCTGTTCCGGCTGGTTTTACTATTACAACAGAAGCTTGCAAAGAATATCAAAAAACAGGAAAGCTTCCTGAAGAAATAAGAAATGAAACACTCGAACACCTGAGCAAGCTGGAAGAGAAAACAGGTAAAAAACTTGGGGATAGAGCCAATCCACTTCTTGTGTCCGTAAGGTCCGGCGCTCCGATTTCTATGCCTGGAATGATGGATACGATTTTAAATTTAGGTTTAAATGATGATACAGTAGAAGGGCTTAAAGATTTAACAAATAATGAGCGCTTTGCTTACGATAGTTACAGACGTTTCATACAAATGTTCGGAAATGTTGTTATGGAAATTCCTCACAATGAATTTGAAAAAATTCTTGATAAGTATAAAGTAGAAAATGGGCTGAAGAGCGATACTGAGCTTACCCCGGAGATGCTTAAAGGAGTAATTGCCGACTTTAAGGAGTTATACAAAGAGAAAACAGGAAACGATTTCCCTCAAGATCCAACAGACCAGCTCTTCACAGCAATCGAAGCGGTATTTAAATCATGGAATAATCCCAGGGCTATTACGTATAGAAAAATTAACAAAATCAGCGATGACTTAGGAACCGGAGTAAGCATTGTTATGATGGTATTTGGAAATATGGGCAATGATTCTGCAACAGGCGTCGCCTTTACAAGGAACCCTTCAACAGGAGAAAAGAAAATTTACGGTGAGTATCTTGTTAATGCACAGGGCGAGGATGTTGTAGCGGGTATTAGAACACCTAAACCGATTGCAGAATTAAAAGGCGACATCCCATCTGCTTATGAAGATTTGTTAAAAGTTGCAGAAACACTTGAAAAACATTACAGAGATATGCAGGATATGGAGTTCACTATTGAAAAAGGCAAACTCTATATGCTTCAAACAAGGACAGCAAAGAGAACCGCACAGGCTACCGTAAAAGTAGCAGTGGATATGGTAAAAGAGATGGTAATTACAAAAGAGGAAGCGGTAATGAGAGTTACCCCAACCCATATTGACCAGTTGCTTCACAAGATGATTGACCCATCTGCTAAAGTAGAGCCAATTGCAAAAGGCCTTCCTGCATCTCCAGGCGCTGCCGTAGGAAAAGTGCTTTTTGATGTGAGAGAAGCAGCCGAGAGAGGAAAAAATGGAGAAGATGTTATTCTTGTAAGGCCAGAAACAACGCCTGAAGACATTGAAGGGATGGCAAAATCAAAAGGAATCTTAACTACAAGGGGGGGGATGACAGCACATGCAGCAGTTGTAGCAAGAGGAATGGGCATCCCTTGTATTGTCGGGGCAGAAGAAATCAAATTAGACGTCGATAAAAAAGAATTTTATATTAACGGGGTAACGGTAAAAGAGAATGACACCATTACAATTGACGGCTCAAATGGAACAGTAATTGTAGGTGAAGTCCCTATGGTAGAACCCGGTCTTACTCAAGAACTGCAAGAAGTTTTAAGATTTGCCGATGAAATCAGGGAACTTGGCGTAAAAGCAAATGCAAATACCCCTGAAGAGGCAACCCGTGCAAGAAATTATGGAGCAGAGGGAGTTGGCCTTTGCAGGACTGAGAGAATGTTCCTTAGCCCCGAGAGGCTTCCTATTATGCAAGATATGATTATCGCAGAAACAAGGGAAGAGAGAATTAAATATCTGGATAAGTTGAGAGCTTCCCAAAAGCAAGATTTCTATGAAATGCTAAAATCAATGGATAAACTCCCGGTAATTATAAGATTGCTTGACCCTCCTCTTCATGAATTCCTTCCCCAAAAAGGGAGATTAGAAAAAGAGATTGCCGAGCTCAAAGCAAGCGGAGAGGACCCGGAACTTCTTACAAAGAAGGAAAAGCAGCTTAAACGCTCAAAAGAGCTCTCCGAATTTAACCCTATGATTGGATTCAGAGGCTGCAGGGTTGGAATTCTTTATCCTGAAATATACGAGATGCAGGTTAGAGCAATTATTGAAGCCGCAATTCAACTTAAGAAAGAAGGATTTACTCCTAAACCAAAGATTATGCTTCCTCTTATAGGCCATGTAAACGAAATGAAAGTTCTTAGGGAAAGAGCAGAAAAAGTTGTGAAAGAAGTATTTGACAGGGAAAATGATACCGTTGAATATCAAATTGGAACAATGATTGAAGTACCTCGCGCAGCAGTAACTGCCGACCAAATTGCAGAGTATGCAGATTTCTTTTCCTTCGGCACGAATGACCTTACCCAGGCAACTTTTGCATACAGTAGAGATGATGCAGAAGCAACATTCCTTCCCACCTACATAAAAGAAAAAATTCTTCCCAAAGAACCGTTCATCACAATTGACAAAGACGGAGTTGGCAAGCTTGTAAGAATCGGAGTGGTACTTGGAAGAAAAACAAATAAATCGCTTGAAATAGGTATCTGCGGAGAACACGGCGGAGACCCAGAATCTATCGAATTCTTCCACTATGCAGGGCTTGATTATGTAAGCTGCTCACCATTTAGGGTACCAATCGCAAGGCTTGCAGCAGCACAAGTAGCAGTAAAAGAAAAACAAAATAAAGGTGTTTAGAGAAGAATACGAAAAATTAGAAAAGAAATTGCTCTCCTCCTATGCTATGCTTAGTACCAAATCAAGGGGGAGAGCAACATTTGAAGAAGAAGATCTTTATAGAACAAATTTCCAGCGCGATGTAGACCGCATACTTTATTCTAAATCATTTAGAAGACTTCAATATAAAAGTCAGGTGTTCATTGCACCTATGGGAGACCATTACAGGAACAGGCTAACGCACACATTGGAAGTAATGACAATCAGCCGCTCAATTTCACGTTCATTGATGCTGAACCCTGACCTTACTGAGGCAATTGCATTAGGACATGATTTAGGGCACCCTCCATTTGGACACGCAGGAGAGGCAGCACTGAACAGAAAATGTAAGGAATACAATAACAATATGCACTTTTATCACCCGGAACAAAGCCTTAGAGTTGTTGATACCCTTGAAAAAAGGATTCGTTCAAGTGGAAAAGCAGTTTTTGGGCTAAATCTTACATACGAGGTAAGAGATGGAATATTGAAACACAGTAAGGGGCTTGCAAATCTTTCTGACCTAAAAAGTGCCGATCTACCAGAAACAATGGAGGGCCAAGTTGTCCGAATATCAGACCGTATTGCTTATCTACATCATGACACAGATGATGCAATCAGAGCAAAAATTATAACGGAAACGGATATTCCCGAAAAAGTGCGAAAAACACTTGGAGAAACAAATTCAAAACGCCTTTCAACACTGATATTAGACATAATTAAATATAGCAGCAATAAAGATAAAATAGCCCTGTCGTACGCCACAGAACAAATAATGGATCAGTGGAAAAATTTCCTCACAGAAAAAGTGTACATAGGATCAGAACCAAAGAAGGAAGAGAAAAAAGTTTACAGGCTAATATCATTTTTGTTTGATTATTTCTTTAACAATCCTGAGAAAATGCGTGGATATCTGCCTAATCATCCTATAAGTTTGGGAACAAGTGACCCGGTAGAACTCATAAAAAATGACAAAAATTTAAAACTAAGAGTAATATGTGACTACATTTCATCTATGACAGACAGATTTGCTATAGAAATAGGAAAGTCAATTTTGTTCCCAAACCCAATGCCTTTAAACTATTAAAGAGGGCGCCCAAAGCACCCTCTAAATATGTTTTATTTATATTTACCTTAATCAAAAATGAAAACAACCTGCACGGATGCCCTTACACTCATTGAACCACCCTCAACAGGAATCTCCGATTCTTTATCTACTGCCCCAATCGAATTTCTAAAAATTGGAGTAGGGTTGTTAGAGTTTACAGAAATTGTTTTTATACCAACTATCTTATAATTAGAATCCTTTAACGCTGCTTCTGCTTTCTTTCGTGCATTATCCATTGCATCAGTAATTGCATCCTGCTCAAGTGCTTTTTTATCGGAAATATCAAACCTTATCCCAGATATATTATTTACGCCATTGTTAGAAATTAACCCAATCATTCTTCCCGCATCACCGATTTTTACTTTTAGTTCGAACGACTCTGTTGCTTTGTAACCTACAAGTATGGAAAGCTTTTTATCTTTATCCCACTGATAAACTGGTGCAAGGCCAATATTTACAGTTTTAATATCCTTGTCATTGACTCCGGCGTTTTTTAGCGCGGAGATTGTTTTATTTGCTACACTAGAAAGCTCATTCATTGCATCTACCGCTGTTTTTCTCTGAGTAGCGATACCAAAATTGATTACGGAAATGTCCGGAGTTGTTTGAACTACGCCCTCCCCACTTACGGAAATTGTGTGGTTCATATCCACATTTTCTGCGACAGCATTACCCTTAGGTAAATGTTTCCCCCCAATCGCAACAGTACTCAAAACAAGTGTTAATATAACAAGCCCAATTAATAAATACTTTTTCATAAAACACCTCCTCGTGTTTAATTTATAATTAGATAAGAGTGAACCAAAAAAGTTCCATCTACTCTTTCTTGCGTTTTTTCCACACCAAATATACAATAAAGACAATTAGTAAGTATGGAATCAGCCAAGCAATCAATATTAAGAGAAAACCGAAAGAATAAGCAACACCCGAGCCTGCACGTCTCAATAAATTATTGAAATAAGACCCAATTAATGAAGGCGAGTTTTCGTTTCGGTTTATGTCTATATAAACCTCTGCATATGAAGAATGGAAATCAATGTATTTCATTCTTCCTTTTATTGTTTCAATTTGTGTTTCCACTTGTTCAAGTTGTGAGCGGACTTGCAGCATTTCACCAATGTTTTTAGTTTTGTTTAGCCAGGACAATAGCAAATCTCTCTGAGAACTTAATACATTTAACCTGGATGAAAGATCTACATATTCTCCGGACACGTCATCAGAAGATACATTTATGCTGTTTACCTTACCGAATTTATTTAATTCATTCAGGAAATCATCAAGCTTATTAGTTGGAATCATTACATCGATCGTACCATTTTCCTCATTTTTAAAGGTATGATAAGAAAAATTTTTTACATATCCTTCGTACGTTTTTGACAATGATTGAATTCCATTAAATGCTTTTAAAAATTCATTTTGTTTCACTGTAATGGAAGCATTTGCCCTCTTTATAATTTTGCTTTCAAAACTTTCACTTCCTGTAGAAGAAACTGGTGCAGGGGTATAATAACCCTTTTCCTCATCGTTAACATTATACTGATAATCAGGGGCACTTGTTTTAGGGCTCAATGAACGCCCAGGGATTCCCGGAGATTCTATACTTGTGTTAACACCCTCATTCTGAGAGGGCAAACTTGCAAAGAAACCACCGTTTCTCATCAAAAAGGATACAAACACAATGCCGATAATGACAACGGCAAGTGTTAAGATCAAAAAAACTTTTCTCTCTTTCAAAAACTTCATAAAATTCATTTCTACGCCTCCTTGTTTTTATATTAGATAAGAGTCAGCCAAGAAAGTTCCATAAAACAAAATAGGGTGTAACAGCCACACCGTTCTCTCAGACTTACGCAAACCTGATTAATTGTAGGTTTATCTGCTGAGTTCCTGCTTCAACGAGAGGGTGCTTCTTAGGCAGCAAGCTGCGTTCGTCCACATTGCCTCTCTCCACAGGCGTATGGGTTTGGGTGAAACTCACCCTACCGTAGTTCATTAAGTTTATAGCAGCATTGAGATCTCTGTCCATCTCTAAACCACACTGTGAGGACACCTGTACACTCTATCGCTTAGTTTTAAGTCAGGACTAATGTATCCGCAGTTTGAACACATCTTTGAACTGGGATACCACCTATCAGCAATAATAAGGTTGTTATTTCTCAGTTTGCTTTTGTACTCCAACTGCCTTCTGAATTCATACATACCTGTACTGCTTATTGCTTTTGCAATGCGGTGGTTTCTCATCATACCTTGTACATTCAGGTTCTCTATAACAATGCTCTTGTAGTGCTCCGTTATGTAGGTCGTTACTTTGTGTATGTAGTCTGTCCTTGTGTCCTCTATCTTTTTGTGAAGTTTTGCTACCCTTTTCTTCTGCTTCTTGTAGTTATTTGAGAATGGTGTTTTATCTCCTTTCTTTACTGGATGCTGCTTCCTTGAAAGGACTCTTTGAAGTTTCTTTAGCTTCTTTTCGTATTTCTCTAATGCCTTAATGTTTTCAAAGTACGTTCCATTAGATAGAGTAGCAAACTTCTCAATGC
>WFSP01000040.1 GCA_015485995.1 Caldisericales bacterium
TATACCCAGGGCATCCTAAGATAAATGGATATATAGAAAGAGCAAACAGGACACTTGAAGAAGAATTCATAGATTACCACTTATACTTATTATCAGATGATGTAAACACATTCAATTCAGAACTCATAGAATACCTCATCTGGTATAACACCGAAAGACCTCATCACAGCCTCAATAATTTGTCACCTATGGATTTTATAATAAAATACTATTTGAAGTCTCAAATGTATTGGACTTATACATCGTATTGACTATTCTATTTAACTCCTTATACTTGTTTTATGCATTATAATCAAATTATTGTGAAAGGGGTGAATTTTTAATGTTTAAAAGCCTTGGAAAAGTAACGGAAATTCCTCAGGAAGAGGATCAAATTATTAAATACTGGAAAGTAAACGATATTTTCAAAAAAAGTTTGGATATACGTAAAAATAATAAACGATATGTGTTCTTTGAAGGCCCGCCAACTGCAAACGGAAGGCCCGGAGTTCACCATGGACTTTCCAGAGTATATAAAGACACTGTTCTAAGATACAAGTCTCTGCGGGGCTTTTATGTGCCCAGGCGAGGTGGATGGGATACGCAGGGTTTGCCGGTAGAAATCGAAGTGGAAAAAATGCTTGGCATCCACACAAAAAAAGAAATAGAAGAGTATGGGGTAGAAAAATTTAATAAACTCTGCAAAGAGAGTGTAATGAAATATGAAGAAGAATGGGAGAGAATGACTGATAGAATAGGTTTTTGGCTTGATATGGAGCACGCTTATTTTACCTATAGCAACAAATATCTCGAAACTGTCTGGTGGATTTTAAAAGAGATTTTTAATAAAGGGCTTCTTTACGAGGGGCGCAAGGTTGTGCCTTACTGCCCCCGCTGCGGAACAACGCTCTCCTCACACGAAGTTTCCCTTGGATACAAGAAGGTTAAAGACCCTTCCGTATTCGTGCGGTTTAAAGTAAGGGACGACAGATTTCCCGATACTTCTCTTTTAGTGTGGACAACTACGCCGTGGACTCTTCCGTCCAATGTTGCAGTAGCAATTAATCCCGAATTTACCTACCTACTTGTAGAATACAATGAGGAAAAACTTATCATTTCAGAACCTCGCGCCGAGGCTGTTTTAGGTAAAGATTACAAAATAATTAAAAAGCTTAAAGCGGAAGAAATTGACGGCTTAAAATATGAACCGCTCTATGATTTTTCGGGCCTTACAAGCGAAGAAAAAGAAAAAGGATTCAAGGTTGTTATCGGTGATTTTGTTACGGCAACGGATGGCAGCGGGCTTGTGCATATGGCACCTGCCTTTGGTGAAGATGACCTCAGGATGGGGATAAAATACGATTTGCCTTTTGTCCAGCTTGTAGACCTTGAAGGAAAACTCACTGCTGGCCCATGGAAAGGGATGTTTGTAAAAAAGGCTGACTCTCTTATCATCAATGATCTCAAAGAAAGAGGCCTTTTATTTAAGAAAGAGCTTTACGAGCATGACTACCCGTTCTGTTGGAGATGCGGAACACCTCTCCTTTACTATGCAAAGAAGTCGTGGTTTATAAAAATTACGGATGTGAAAGACAAGCTTCTTGCAAATAATGAAACTGTAAATTGGTATCCTGAGCACATAAAGCACGGAAGGTTTGGGAATTGGCTTGAAAACATTAATGACTGGGCACTTTCAAGGGAGCGCTTTTGGGGTACCCCCCTTAATATATGGGTCTGCAAAGAGTGTGGGCACAAGGAAGCAATCGGCAGCATTAAGGAGCTCAGGGGAAGGGCTATCGAAGATGTCCCTGAGGATATTGAGCTTCACAAGCCTTACGTAGATAATATTCATATCAAGTGCCCCAAGTGCGGGGGAATAATGGAGAGAGTGCCTGAAGTAATCGATGTGTGGTTTGATTCTGGCTCTATGCCTTACGCTCAGTGGCACTATCCCTTTGAGAATAAGAAAGAATTTGAAGAGAATTTCCCTGCTGACTTTATTACCGAAGGTATTGACCAAACGCGCGGTTGGTTCTACTCGCTTATTGCAATTTCTACTCTTGTGCGTGGAGAGTCGCCCTATAAAAATGTGATGTGCCTTGAACTTGTTCTGGATGAAAAAGGGCAAAAGATGAGCAAGTCGAAGGGAAACGTAATTGACCCGTGGTCAATCCTTAACAAGCAGGGTGCTGATGCGTTCAGGTGGTCTATCTATACGGCATCGCCTCCCTGGACTCCGAGAAGGTTTGGGCATGGCGTGGTAAATGATGCCTTAAAGGGATTTATTATTCCACTGAGGAATGTGTATTCGTTCTTTGCGCTTTATTCGAATGTTGATAAGTTTAATCCGCTTGAAGCGGAGTATATACCTGTGGAAAAACGCAGTGTGATGGACAAATGGATTATTTCCAAATTAGAAAGCTTGAACAAACATGCCCTGGAGCGGATGGAGCAGTTTGATATAACTCCGCTTACGAGGGAAATGCAGGCTTTTGTGGATGACCTTTCGAACTGGTATGTGAGGCGCTCAAGGCGCAGGTTCTGGAAAAGTGAGAACGACAGTGACAAGCTTTCCGCATATTTTACTCTGTATGAAGTACTGAGAAAATTTACGGTTATGATTGCCCCGTTTACGCCGTTTCTGTCGGAAATGCTTTATCAGAATCTTGTAAAAAATATTGACAAGGATGCAAAAGAAAGTGTCCATCTGGAAGATTATCCCGTGCCGAACGAAAAGCTAATAGACGAAAAACTGATAAATAATATGGAGCTTCTTATAAATATTACTTCCCTTGGAAGGGCTGCAAGGAAAAAATCTGGAATTAGGGTGAGGCAGCCACTTTCAAAAATTGTTGTTTATTTGAAAGACTTGGATGAACGAAAGGTTATTGTGGAATACAAAACGGCTATAGAAGAAGAGTTGAATATAAAGGATGTTGAAATAGCAGATAATATTTCCAATTACTGTGCTGTTTCACTAAAACCGAACTTACCTGTGCTTGGAAAGTCTTATGGCAAAAAACTTCCGCTTATTGCAAAGGCGTTAAATGAGGAAGGAAAAGGGTTTGAGTTTGTGGAAACTGGAAAAGTTTCGGTAAATATCGACAAAGAAACGCTTTGGCTATCAAAAAATGGGGTATTGCTTGACATTGAAGGCAAAGGAAATTTTATAGGGCTATCTGACAGAGGTTACTTTGTTTTCCTTGACACGGCGCTCAGCGATGAACTTATGATGGAAGGTGCAGCAAGAGAAATTGTACATGCTGTCCAGAACTTAAGAAAAGAGGCAAGCCTTGATATTTCAGATCGTATTAAACTTTCGGTGGAGCCATCGGACGATGCGGTGAGTATGTTTGAAGACTACATAAAGAAGGAAACTCTTGCCTTATCCATAGATAAAGTTGATAATCCTACTTCCGTTAAAGAACTTAAGATAAACGAAACGACATACAAAATCGCGCTTAAAAAAGCATAAAAATGATTAAAAAAAAGCTTACCCCTATTAGGATAGTTGTTTTAAGTTTTTTGGGACTTATTATTACAGGAGGGACACTGCTTTTGTTCCCCTTTGCAAGTGCCGCGCATCATTTTACTAATCCGGTTATTGCATATTTTACTGCAACTTCCGCGGTTTGTGTAACAGGGCTTGTCGCGGTTGATACAGGTACTTTTTGGTCAGGGTGGGGGAAATTTATTATTATCTCACTCATCCAATTCGGAGGGCTCGGATATATGACAATTGCAACTTTCTTCTTGCTTGCCTTTAACAGGCATGTTTCTCTAGGGCAGAGAGTTGCGTTAAAAGAGGGCTTAAACGTTTCGCATCTTTCCGGAATAATGCATTTTACAAGGACGACAATTGCAATTGTAGCTTTCTTTGAGGGGATAGGCACCGTTGCCCTTACGCTGCGTTTTATGCATATCTATCCGTTTTCTCGTGCGCTTGAAATGGGGGCTTTTCACGCTGTTTCCGCGTTTTGCAATGCAGGTTTTGATATTATGGGCGGTTTCAAAAGTTTTACGGGCTATGCAAATGATTTAACGGTAAACCTTACTGTTATGACGCTTATTGTAATGGGTGGTATAGGATTTTACCTGCTTTGGCAGCTTGTTCACCCTTATGCAAGAAGAAAGAGAAAACATATGTCTTTGCACTCGAAAATTGTTCTTCGCACAACGTTTATTCTTATTGTTTTAGGAGCAGGGCTCTTTTTGCTGCTTGAGTGGAGTAACCCGCGTTCTATTGGAAATCTCCCATTGAGGGGAAAGGTACTTGCCGCATTTTTTCAGTCAATCACTCCAAGGACTGCAGGCTTTAATACAGTAAGTATGGCAAGTCTTCGTCAGGCAACGCTGTTTATCTTAATGATTTTGATGTTTATCGGTGGTTCGCCGGGAGGCTCTGCCGGTGGGATAAAAACAACTACATTTGTCATTTTTATTATATTTGTGATAAAGGCAATTCAGGGCAGGCGGAGAGTCGTGATATTCGGCCGCTCTATAGAGAGGGAAACAGTATCCCGTGCCGTTTTTATTGTGGGGTTTGGGCTCTTTGTCATTATTGTTTCTACGGTTATTATATTAATGGCAGAGCAGGATAAATTTACATTTTTGCAGGTGATGTTTGAAGTTTTCTCGGCATTTGGCACAGTAGGGCTTTCTACAGGGATTACGCCTCACCTGTCCGATGTTTCAAGATTTGTTATAATGGCAACGATGTTTGTCGGTAGAGTAGGGCCTATCAGTTTTGTTTTGAGTATGATAGGCAGAAAGAAATTGCCGAAAGTAGAATATCCGCAAGAAGAAATTGCGATAGGTTAAGGAGGAATTTATGGCTAAAAAACAATTTGGAGTAATAGGGCTTGGCAAGTTTGGCTCGTCAGTTGCAATACACCTTGAAAAGCTTGGGCATCCTGTGCTTGCAATAGACAAGGATATGGCTCTTGTGGAAGATATAAAAGATGAGGTAAGCTTTGCGGAAGTTGTAGAGGCAACAGACCCCGAAGCACTTGCTGCAGCAGGTATTAAAAACTGTGATACTGTTGTTGTTGCAATAGGAGATGTGCAGTCCAATATACTTGTATCACTCGTTCTTCAGGAGCTGGGAATTAAAAACATCATAGTAAAAGTTAGCAGCAAAATTCACGGGAGAGTTGTGAAGAAAATTGGAATTGAAGATGTTGTTTTTCCGGAGCAGGATATGGGTGAAAGAATTGCAAATAAAATTGCTTCTACGAACATTTTGGATTATATTTCCATATCCAAAGAATTTGACCTTGTTGAATATAAGGCCGTAAAAAAACTGGAAGGTTATACCTTGAAAAAGCTTTCTTTGCGCAATAAGTTCGGTATAACCGTAATCGCCGTGAAACGCGATTCAAATGTGATTGTTTCTCCTTCCGCAGATGAAAAGATATTGGAAAACGATACGCTTTTCCTCGTTGGAAAAACAGAAGACATTAAACGATTTGAAAAGGAGTATTCCAAATGATTAAATTGATTTCTCTGGATTTATGGGACACGCTTATAACAGATGGGCATTCGATGGAACATGAGCGTGATGAAAAACGTGCCGAATTCATCCTCAATGTCCTAAAATTAAGCTCTCACTACAAAATGGCAATAATGAATTTTTTTGCCGAACTTGTGGCAAGCTTCAAATGCCCTACTGAAAAAAATGAATGGGCAATTTTGCCTGAAACACAGCTTGAATACCTTTTTAAGCTGCTTGGCGTAAATCCAACCGAAGAGCAGTTTCAAATCATTTTGAAGGAATACACCGAAGAGGCTCTTGATAAGCCCCCGAGGTTTATGGAAAACGATGTAAAAGAAACTTTGATGAAATTCAAGGAAAATTATAAGCTTGCCCTTATTTCTAATACAGGAAGAACGCCAGGCAGAGTGCTAAGAATACTTTTGAAAGAGGCTGGCATCCTGAACTTTTTTGACGTGCTCACATTTTCCGACGAAGTGCATCTGAGAAAGCCCAATGCCCAGATATTTTTACTCACCTGCGAACGCGCGGGAGTAAAATGCAAGGAAGCTGTGCATATTGGTGATTCGATTACAATTGATTTTCTTGGGGCGCGTGATGCCGGGTTAAGACCGATCCAAATTTTACCTGACAACAGAGCTGCTATGTCACCATTTGTGAAAAGCCTTAAGGAGGCAGAAACTGTCATAAGGAGAATGTTATGATAAAACTTGACGGGGAATCGCTCTCCTTAAAAGAAGTTGAGAGAACCGCCTTGTTTTATGAGGAGGTTTCACTTCTGGAAACTGCGTTTGATAAAATAGACCGGTCTGCCTCATTCATAGAGAAACTTGCATCCGAGGGAAAAGTAATATATGGAGTTACAACCGGATTTGGAAGCCTTGTTGATTATGTGATACCCAAAGAGGACGTGGAAAAACTGCAAGAGAATTTACTTATGAGTCATGCATCAGGTATGGGAGAGCCGCTCTCCGAAGAAGATGTAAGGGCAGGCATTATTGTCCGTGCAAATTCCTTGGCAAAGGGTTATTCCGGAGTGCGCCGTGTTGTAATAGAAAAACTGCTTGAGCTTTTAAATAAAAAGATTTATCCTTATGTCCCTTCTTTCGGTTCCGTAGGCGCATCTGGTGACCTTGCTCCGCTTGCACATATCTCGCTACTACTATTGGGAAAGGGTAAAGTTTTTTATGAAAATGGCGTCAGGGATTTTAAAGATGTTTCAGGTAAAGTAGGGTTTGTTCCGCTTGAAAATTTAAAAGCAAAAGAAGGATTAGCGTTGATAAATGGTACAGCAGTGGAGTCGGGTATATCCGCGCTGCTTTTAAGAAGAGCATTTTATCTTGTAAAAACCTCTCTAAAAGCTGCTGCCCTGTCTCTTGAGGCACTAAAAGGAAGAAAGGAAGCATTTGACATACGTATACAGCGAGTGAGAGGGTACGATGAGCAGGAAGAAGTTGCAAAAATTATCCTGAATGAAATTGAGGGAAGTAAGCTAATAAATTCTACGAGCAGAGTACAGGATGCATACTCACTTCGGTGCATTCCTTCGGTTTACGGGGCTATTACGGGTGGGCTGCGTTATGCCGAGAATATTGTTTTAAGGGAGCTTAATGCCGTGACTGACAACCCTATTGTGTTTGCAGAAGACGGGGATGTATTGTCCGGTGGAAATTTTCACGCAGAACCCGTTGCATTTGCAATGGATCATTTCAGTATAGTGCTTTCCGAATTGGGCAGTATCAGCGAACGTAGAATAAACAGGCTTCTTAATCCTGTTTTAAGTAATTTGCCTGCGTTTCTTGTTAAACACTCGGGGTTAAACTCTGGGATGATGATTGTTCAGTATGCCACTTCTGCGCTTGCTTCTTACAATAAAACACTTGCACATCCTGCGAGCGTAGACTCGATTCCCGTATCCGCAGATCAGGAAGACCACGTGAGTATGGGAATGAATAGTGTTATAAAAGCTAAAAAAGTGCTTGAAAATGTGCAGCATATCGTTTCTGCGGAGCTTCTTGTTGCAGCTCAGGCGGTGGATTTCGTAGGTCCTGAAAATCTCGGGAAAGGGACAAGAGAAACATATCAAAAAATTAGGCAAGTTGTAAAGTTTGCGGAGAATGACAGAGAATTTTCGTACGATCTGGATAAAATCTATAAAATGCTTTCGCAAAGTAGTATATAAATTTATGGTGCCGAAGGAGGGAATCGAACCCTCACGGGGCTCTGAACCCCTGCGGATTTTGAGTCCGCCGCGTCTGCCAGTTCCGCCACTTCGGCAATACGTTACATTATAGGAAACAATTTTTATTCGTCAAGAGGGAGAAATTAACCTCTCGCTTATGCAATTTAGAGCGGCACATTTCCCTGTCATTTTGATTTTTCCCTGTCATTCTGAATGAAGTGAAGAATCTCCTCCCTAACAACTAAAACCGAGATCCTTCGTAAAAACGGCTCAGGATGACAACCTTTGTCATTCTCGAGCGAGTACAGTGACGAAAAACCTTGTTTTTCTTTTGTCGTTCTGAGTGTAGCGAAGAACCTCCTCTTTTGTAAATGTTCTTTCTAATTAAATGCTGAGATCCTTCGCAAAAACGGCTCAGGATGACAAAGAATGAAAGGCTCAAGGATGACAACTTTATCTTTGTAGTGCTGGCATTAAGCAAACAGCTCACTTAAATAAACGAATTACATATTTTTGATAGGCAATTTTCCATTCTCTTCTCAAGGATTTTAGCCCGAATAACTCCAACACAATCATAAAAATGATTGCTGCTATAACAAACTGCAAGTTATGTGTAAAAAACCAGAGAAATATGGGAAAGAAAGGAAAGCAAGCCGCAAGGCTTACTACCTGTGAATGAGTAATATAAAGAGTGATTGCCCAGGGGATTGCGACGAGAAATAAAATTAAAACAAGCCTAAAGCGTGTTGTTGTCCAAAGGATGTAAAGAAAGTCCCCTAAAGTTATTGCCGCGCCGCGCCCGCCCTTAAATTGGAGAAATGGTGAGTACACGTGCCCGAATACTGCAATAAGCCCAAAGTACGTGAGAAGAGCGGGGGAAAAGTGATACAAATTATTGATTATAAATAGGGCAAGCATACCTTTTCCCATATCTCCCGCAAGTGCAGTAAGGCCTGCCCGCACACTTATAAGGTGGAATACGTTGCCTGCGCCAGGGTTTTTACTGCCATATTTTCTTATGTCTATATGCTTTGTTACCCTGCCCACGATATATGCGCTGGGTATTGAGCCCAAAAAAAATGCAACCAATCCGGAGATTGTATATTCCATAACTTTATTATACCATTTTTTATTTTTATGGAAAAATTTATAATTAAGTGATGGAAGAAAAAGAGCTTGTTGAACAGCTTAAAAAAGGAGATAAAGAGGCAGAAGAACTTTTTGTCGAAAAATACGCCCCTTTCATTTTTAATATAATTTTTCAAATAACAAGAAGGAAAAATTTAACAGAAGATGTCGTGCAGGACGTATTTCTTATAGCGTTAAAAGATATTAACAAATTTGGGGCAGGTTCTGCTTTATCTACATGGCTTTACAGAATTGCGGCAAATAGGGCAAAATACATTCTTTTCAGGGAAGGGAGGCAAAAGGTCTGGGAGAAAGATGCTGTTGAAAAAAGGGTTATTGATAATACACCGGAAGAATATAAGAAGGACAAACTTAAGGAAATTATCTGGAAAGGGATGGAGTTTCTTAACGAGAATGAAAGGGAAATTATTACGCTTATCGATATTGAAGGAATGAAGTATTATGAGGCGAGTAAATTATTGAATATTCCCGTAGGAACTGTACGCTCGAGAGTTGCCCGTGCAAGAGAGCGCTTAAGGAATATAATTTTGAAATGGAACTTTTTCAAGGAAGAGTTATCTAATAAGTGATGAAAAAAGAAAAATTAGAAGAACTGATAGAAAGAAATGCAAACAGAGAAGAAGCAAAAAAACTTCTCAAAGACAAAGAACTCTTAAAAGAGTTTGATGAAATTATGGAAATGAAGGAAACGCTTTCGGATATGCATATTACTCCTCCAAATGGATTAGCAAAAAATGTTTTGGCAAGGAAAAAACAAGCAGCTAAACCCCGGAGGAAAAAGCTTGCTTTTGTATTTGCATCCCTCATTGCAGTAATTTTTGTTTCCCTGTTCTTTGCGAGATGGGCTTTGCCGTTTAATGTAAATTCTCCTGAACACCCTTTTAATGATTCGGTTAGAGCTCCTGTTCAGAAGAGCGCACCGTCCGGAGAATTTAATCTGACAGAAAGTATGCTTCCTGAAATAAAACTCGAACTAAGTAAGAATGCAAGTGAAACTAAAGCAAAACAGGTAATGGATAAATACTGCAAATGGGAAGGTAAGGATGTATGTGTCATAAAAGAGGAGAAAGTAAATACTCTTATAAATGAGCTGAAAAAGTTTGGCGAGGTCCAGACAGTTGGCATTAAAGAAACAAATACACGTGCTCCTGAAAGTAGTAACAGTTTGGAAAAAGAGATTAAAATAAAAATAGAGGTGATAAAAAAATGAAAGTTTTAATGTCCGGGATTAGCTGCAGCGGGGCTAAGGAAATTGCAAAAAAGATTGAAAAATTTGATAGTAAGATGAAAGTTTTTGATATTGGGGAAATTATGTTTGATATATCCCAGGAACTTAACGTTAAAATTTCTAACGAGAAAGTGTTAGATATGGATCCGCGTATTTTGAAGCTTCTCAGGGAGCTTGCCTTTCAAAGAGTGCTCTCCGGCACAAAAGAGAGCGAAACAACAATACTTTCCCTTCACCTTACGTTCAGGTGGCACAGGCGTTTAATGCCCGGTTTTGCATTTTCCGAGCCGGATAAATTTGCGCCGGATATGTATATAAACATAAATGACGAGCTGAAAAGCATTATAAACTGTATGAAAAAGGATAAGTGGGCAAAAGAGCTTTCACTTGAAACTGTGAATATGTGGATTGATGAAGAAGAGTTTACAACGAAGCTCCTCGCTGATTTGCACGAAAAGCCCTTCTACCTTGTCCCGAAAAATATGGACTTAAACCAAATTACCGAGCTGATAAAAACGAAAAAGAAAAAGGCGTATTTGAGCTACCCCATTACGCTGCTTGAGAGGGATAACCCTGAAAAAATAGATGAAATCCGAGCGTTTGGCAATTTGCTGAAAAAAGAAATTATTTTGTTTGACCCCCTATACATAAGCGATTTGCTTGATATAGAGAACCTGAAGAAAAAGAAAGGTGCGGAGAAAATAGAACAGGTAACCGAAGAAGCTGAGCAAATGACGAAGGACAGAGTTGTTGCAAGAGATTTTCAGTTTATAGACCAGAGCGACTATGTGATTGTATACTATCCCACTCAACTCCTTTCCGCGGGCGTTATGAGCGAGATTGTGCATGCATATGCACACAACAAAGAAGTGTATACCATTTATCCCTTTGAGGTCAGCCCGTTCCTTGAATACTATTGCACTCGCATCTTTAAAACAATAGAGGAGTTTAAAAAATTCTTAAAAGAAGAACGTAAGTTTATGCTGTAAATTAAAATTCTTTTCGTGCAAGCAAGGCAAATGCAATCAGCGTAAAAGCAACGCATAAAATAATTCCTACGGGTGTATATATACTAAATTTTCCTAAGTAAAGGCTCGTAAAGCTTATCCAATTCATTGTTTTTGATACCGAACCTATTAGAATTGTTCCTATTATAATTCCGATAGCCGAGAGGCCTACCTTTACCCTGTCGCTTATAATTACGGAAATTATTGCCGTAATCAGAACTGCGACACTTGTTGCGATTACGGATTGAAGGAGTAGCTTATTTATCATAGCTACATTTACTTGCTGAGGTATATTCCTTGCGAGCAGCAGAAGAACATAAGTGGAAATTACAATAGGAA
>WFSP01000041.1 GCA_015485995.1 Caldisericales bacterium
GCATATAACCTCTACTACACAGAAGAAGAGATAAAACAGATAAGAGAAGAATATACAAAAGAGAATAAAAAGTTTGATTACAGAGAACTAAAAGAAAATGAAACAGAATCACGAAGAAACTCGTTTAAGCAAACTCATAAAGATATTCTTCCGGCAGTAGCATTTAAAGTAGAACGTAACAGAGAAATCATAGTGGATGATCTTGTAAGAGGAAAAGTAACCTTTAATTCCGATGAACTATCCGACTTTGTAATAAGAAGAGGAAACGGCATACCTGTATATAACTATACAACAGTTATAGATGATGCCCTAATGAAGATAACTCATATCATACGTGCGGAAGAACACCTGTCCAATACCCCGAAACAGCTTCTCATATACGATGCATTAAACTTCCCTCACCCTATCTTTGCACATGTTTCCCTTATCCTTGCACCTGACAGGACAAAACTCAGCAAAAGGCACGGGGCAACATCAGTAGGAGAATACAGAGAAAAAGGATTTCTTCCCGAAGCATTGCTAAATTACCTTGTATTGCTTGGCTGGTCCCCCAAAGATAACAGAGAATTCTTCACCAGAGAGGAACTCATAAGCTTATTTACCCTTGAAAATGTTAACAAAGCCCCTGCTGTATTTGACATTGATAAGCTTAAATGGATGAATCACAGATATATAGAGAATTTTTCTGCTGAAGAAATTATTGAAAGAGCAAAGATGATTGGTATAGACTTTTCCGAAAAAACTATTAACTGGTGGCAAGAGCTTATAGGGATTGCCAAAGAGCATATTACTACTCTTAGAGATATTGAGTCTATCTCTGCCCCTTTCTTCAAGAAACTTAACCTTGAAAGTGAAATAATCGGAGAATTGAAAACATATCATCCCATCCCGCTTTTGAAAGCCTTTAAAGAGAATTTATCTTCCCTGGATGAATGGAATATGAAGGAGACACTTGGAACAATAAGGCAAACGGGCAAAGAGCTTAAGATAAAAGGTAGAAATTTGTATTATCCGTTGCGGCTTGCCATTACAGGAAGCAAAGCAGGTCTTGAAATTCATGAGTTTGTTTATTTTATAGGAAAAGAAGAAACAATAAAAAGGATAGATACTACACTAAAGGAGTTGGAAAACAATGCTTAGGGTCTATAACACGCTCACAAGGAATTTGGATGAATTTAAAACAAGGGAAGAAGGTAAGGTTTATATGTATGTATGTGGAGTAACACCTTATGATTACCCGCATATAGGACATGGCCGTGCCGCAGTGGTATATGATGTGATGCATAGATACTTTGAATATAGAGGGTATGAGGTTTTTCATATTTCAAACTTCACCGATATTGATGATAAAATTATAAAACGTTCCAATGAATCAGGACTATATTATAAAGATCTGGCCGAAAAATATGCCGCGATCTACCTCAAGAATATTGATGCGCTGAACGTGAAAAGGCTCTGGAAATATCCCCGTGCAACTGAAGAAATCGACAAAATAATTGAAATTGTAAAAACACTCGAGGACAAGGGATTTGCTTATGAAATCTCGGATGGTGTATATTACGAAGTGCGAAAGTTTAAAGAATACGGAAAGCTTTCTCATAGAAGTGTGGAGGAACTTAGAAAAGGGTCTCGAGTTGAGATAAACCCCGAAAAGAACGACCCTCTTGATTTTGCTTTATGGAAAAAGGCAAAACCCGGAGAACCTTCGTGGGACAGCCCCTGGGGCAAAGGCAGGCCTGGTTGGCATATAGAATGTTCTGCGATGAGCTTAAAATATTTAGGAAATGGATTTGATGTTCACGGCGGCGGAGAAGACTTAATTTTTCCACATCATGAAAATGAAATTGCACAGTCTGAAGCATATACCGGTGAAAAACCATTTGTAAGATATTGGCTGCACAATGGAATGGTTGTTGTAAATAGGGAAAAGATGAGCAAGTCCCTGAAGAACTTCTTTACAATGAGCGAACTTTTGAAGCGGTACGATGGTGAGGTAATTCGCCTTTATCTTATTACTATTTCGTATCATAAGCCTTTGAATTTTGACATAGAGAGTTTGGAACAAGCAAGGAAGAGCTATGGATATTTTAACGAAAGCTATATAAAGCTTAGAGAAGTTGTATCTTCTAATAGGAATGGTACGGCGGACATCGAGAATAAAAAAGTGGAGAATTGGCGTGGCGTATTTGAAACCGCTATGGATAATGATTTTAACACGGCAAATGTGCTTGCATTGCTTTTCGAAATTTTTAAATTTACAAATGCAAATTCTGTCTCTCTTTCTTCAGAGTCGGCAAAAAGAATAGACGTGCTTCTTAAAGATATTTTCTCGGTATTAGGATTTGAAAAGCTTGGCGTAAAAAGAGAAACGATAAACCTTTCTTTCAAAGATGATTTGTTGAAGGTTATGGAAAGTTTAAAAAAGAACAATGAACTTAACCCATTCATTTCTGAAATTTCAACGGATAGTGATGCTACGGAAATCTTAAAAAAGGTTATAGATATTCGTTTTGAATTTAGAAAGAAAAAGCGCTTTGATATATCTGACCTCATAAGAGATAAGCTTAAAGACATAGGGGTGGTTCTTAAAGATTCCAAGGAAGGGACAAAGTATAATTTGGTGATGACCGATGAAGGAAAATAATAAAAAAGAGGTATTTATCGTAGGTAAAAGGCCAGTGCTTGAGGCGTTACGTGCGGGGCATCCTGTAAGGGTTGTCGTTTTCGATAGAGCGAAATCGCATGATGCAATTATGAAGAATATATTTAGACTTTCCAAAAAGCAAGATGTTCAAATTCTTTATAGGGACGAAAGCTGGTTTAGGAGGCGTTTTCACCAGCTAAACCCCCAGGGTGTTGTGGGTGTTGGTGAAACTTTTCAATATGCAACATTGGAAGATTTGAAGATAAAAAAGAATTCTATAATTCTTATCCTGGATCGAATACAGGACCCGCAAAACCTTGGCGCAATTATAAGAAGCGCTGAATGCGCAGGAGTTTCTGGTGTTATCATTCCAGATCGGAATGCAGCAGAGGTAACTGAAACCGTAATGTCTATTTCATCAGGGGCTGTATTTCACACCAAAGTCGTTAAAACTTCAAATTTATCGCAGGCAGTAGACTACTTGAAATCAAGAAATGTGTGGATTGTAGGGACTGTATTAAATGCGGAAACACAGTACTTTGATTTGGATTATACAAAGGTGCCATTTGCAGTAATAATAGGTAATGAAGGGGAAGGGATTAGGGAAGGTCTCGTAAATAAGTGTGATTACTTAGTTACGCTTACGATGCGCGGTCATGTAAATTCTTTGAACGCTTCTGTTGCTGCTGGAATAATGCTTTTTAGAATTGTAGAAGATAAGCTAAAGAATGAAGAATATTGAGACGCTTATCAGCAAAGCTCAGGGAGGGGATAGGGATGCGATGGATGAAATTCTCCATCATTACTCACCTTTTGTAAAAGACATAATCCGTTATTATTCGATGTTTTTGAATAGAGACGATAGGGAGGATTTATATATAGAAGGCCTCATAGGGTTGCAGCGTGCTGTAATGAGCTACAAGAAGTCCAAAGCGAAACGTTTTGAAGATTTTTCATATGTATCTGTTAAAAATGCTATTTTTGATTATCTTAGAAGAAGAAAGCGGTTGATAAAATCTTCTCTGAGTTTTTATAGGGGTACCGAGGACTTCAAAGAAGAGCTTATCCTTTTTAAGGAGGATGTAGCGGATTTTAAAGAAAAACTTTCCCCGCTTGAACAGAGCGTGCTTGAGTTGTATATGCAAGGATATAAAATATCTGATATTGCAGAAAAGCTTGGAAAAAAATATAAATCGATTGATAATGCTCTGCAAAGGATTAAAAGACGGCTTAGAGAGCTCTTTCTTTCCTGAAATTTTGTGTGAGTGTTCCTTAGTATCAACCTTTTCCTTTGGAAGGGTTTTTATACCGAATAGAAATATAAACTTTTAAGTTGTTTTTGAAATGCATAAAATACTCTTGACAAATATCCCTTACTCAATATAATAAAACTCGGAACGCCGACGTAGCTCAATCGGTAGAGCAACTGATTTGTAATCAGTAGGTTAGCCGTTCAAGTCGGCTCGTCGGCTCCATAAGAAGCAGTGGGCAGGTGGCCGAGCGGTTAAAGGCGACAGACTGTAAATCTGTTGGCGGATGCCTACGTTGGTTCGAATCCAGCCCTGCCCACCACTGCGGGAATAGCTCAGTGGTAGAGCGTCAGCCTTCCAAGCTGATTGTCGCGGGTTCGATCCCCGTTTCCCGCTCCAATCCTGAGATTGCGGGGTAGAGCAGTCAGGTAGCTCGTCGGGCTCATAACCCGGAGGTCGTTGGTTCGAATCCAACCCCCGCAACCATTTTTGTGTTTGCCCATGTAGCTCAGTAGGTAGAGCGCGTCCTTGGTAAGGACGAGGTCACCAGTTCAATCCTGGTCGTGGGCTCCATGGTTTTTTGAGAATTGTTGTATTATTAAGTAGCTTTATATAAGGAGGTAACTTATGGCAAAAGAAAAATTTGAAAGAACTAAGCCGCATGTAAACATTGGTACTATTGGCCATATAGACCATGGTAAAACAACGCTTACCGCAGCAATTACAAAAGTTCTTGCAACGCTTGGTACAACCGAAGCAAAGAAGTTTGAAGAAATTGATAATGCGCCTGAGGAAAAAGCAAGAGGTGTAACTATTAATGTTCACCATGCTGAGTATGAAACCGAGAAGAGGCATTACGCACACATAGAC
>WFSP01000042.1 GCA_015485995.1 Caldisericales bacterium
AGGAAACTCCTCAATATGCCGCAGAGGTTGCAAATAAAATGAAAAACAGTGGAAACAAAACAGTCTATATCGCAGTAAATCCTTACGGTATAGCGGCAAGCGATACAGAAAAAGAACTTTTCTACGCATTTTCTTGCGCAAACGGTGCTGTTCTTTTTAGATACCCTATTTTTAAAATGGGAAGTTTTACAGTAAAAGGAAATATGGAACCAAATGCTGAATTAAACATTACGATAAATACATCTTCGGGTGATACAGATAAAATTTCAATAAATACCGGTAATAAAAATTTCATACCGGTGTACAAAAATACGGTAATTGTTTCCCAATTTTATCAGTATGTTGAGAGTAATCTATATATTGGAAGAAAAGAAGGCTTTAAAACGGCTTTGCCTTTTTACGAAGACAAATCCTTTTTAATGGATACGGCACCGTTCATTAAAGACGATAGAACATTCGTACCGATTCGTTTTGTTTCGGAAAATTTAGGTGCAAAAGTATATTGGGACGGGGGGAAAAGAGAAGTAAAAATAGAAAAACTCAATAGAGTAGACTGAACTTACGTCTTTATGAATTGTTTGTCACACAAAAAAATTAATGTATCAAACCGAATAGCAATAATGTTTTTACGGAAAGGTATCCGCAGAGTGCAAAAAAAACAATACCTGTCCAGAGTTTTATTGTAGCAAGATGGTTAGTGAACCACTCTGTAACTTTTTGAGAAGTAGCACCGCGGTAAACCACGTAAACTATTACGATAAGTGGGAGAACAAACATTACATTATATAGTATAAGATATAGAGCCGCTTTTGCCTTTAGTGCAGGAATGCTATAAATATATACAATCGTAGGAAGGTACGTTTGGCCCGTACAAGAAAAAGAAACGATAGAAACAGGGAAAGAAACCAAAAAAGAAAAAATGGCCGTGCCTTGGACTTTTGGGTTTCGCAGAAGCGAGTGAATAGTACTTTTCTCCGTTTTAGATAGCTGGAGCACCATTTTGCTTGCCTCGCCTCTTTTTGCCTTTACGTAATCTCCAACGGTAAGAACAGCAAAAACAAACGTTGCGACAGCTGTTGCAAAATACACCCATTTTGCAATGTCATCAAAGTATCGCCATTTGGATACAATACTGAACAACCCGATGCCCAACAGAAAATAAGAGACACCAAAACCAATGATAAATGAGGAACCAACGACAAGAATGTCCTTTTTGCTTTTCTCGCGAAGTAGCAAAAAAGAAATAAAAAATATAAGCACGGTAAAGGCACAAGGATTGTAACCATCAATTAGCCCCGCACCAAGAACCGTAAGTACACCAAAACGCTTAAACATTTCAACGAGATGATTTTTGCCCATACCTGTTTGCGAGTTCTTTAATGTGTCTTTAAGAAAAGCCGTTTCCCTATAATCATAATCCTTCACTGCCCGTTCCAAGTTTTTTGTAACTTCACCCCTAACAAAATATTTCTTGCCTATAAATACAGCCGGTGCCGTATTTGTCTTGTTTTCAGGCACATTATACACCTTATCAAAATGTGCAAGTAGCTCCCTATTTTTAGGGTTTGAAAGAGAATATTCCTTTACCTCAATATAGGGGTAAATCTCTTTTAAAGAGTCCAGATAATTTCGCGTGATTTCGCACTCTTCACATCCTGGAGTCGAGAAATAAATAATAGGAATTTTCTCCTGCCCCACAGCAGGGCGGGGCAGGAGAAAAAGAGTTAACAAAAGAAGTAAAAATATATTTAGGGCTTTATTGTAACTGTTTTGTCTTTTCCGTTCCACTTCACATTAAACCCAAGCGCTTCCGCAACAAATCGAAGAGGTATAAATGTCCTACTATTCTTAATGATAGCAGGCTGGCTAAGCTCAAAAGCCTTGCCGTTCACATAAGCAGTCGTGGAGTCGATAGTAATTTCCACGGTTTTGCTATTAGCAGTTATAGTAACTGTACGCGTTGCCGCATCCCATTGAACCTCTCCGCCCAAAAATTCCACAACAAATCTCACAGGAACAAGCGTTCTGTTAGAATGCACGTCTATAAACGGCGCAACGTCCATTTGCTTTTCTTTTCCATTTACCAAAGCGGATTTGCTGTTTATCGTAAGCAATACTTCAGGGAGACTCGGCTTGTATACTACTGTTATTACACTCGTTACGCTTTTCTGAGAGTAAGGATAAATTGCTTTTACCTTTACAGGTATAAGGTTCCCGCTATTACCGGGAATAAATGAGTAAACAAAGCTTCCGTCTGAAGAAATATCTATTTTTTTATTATCAATATAAACTTCGGAATTTGCAGGAGAAACACTTCCTTGTACTTCAATTTCTTTTGTCGTAATTTCATCCCAATCAGTGGGAGATGTAATGTTCAGCTGAGGGACGGTGGTATCAAAAATTATCTCTATTTCTTTCGATACGCTATTCCCAGCAATATCTGTAAAGCTTACCTTAACAAGATTTTTACCGGAACTAAGCATTAAAACAGTTGAGAAAGAAAGGCTGTCTTTAAGTAATATGGCTTTCCCATTTATAATAAGCTGCCCTTTTTCGCTTACCTTTCCTGCGATATTTACAGTCTTATCCCCAGTGTAAAAAGGGCTCCCTGTGGGGAAATCAATTGATATATCAGGGGGGATTGTATCCACTTTAAAAACTATGCTATGAGGCTCTTCTTTAAGGCTTCCCGCAGTGCTGTAATAATAAAGTGTATGAATTCCTTCAGGCATAGAAAACGGAGTAGTATACGTTTTATAATCTTCATCGTCAATTTTATAAAAAGTTTTTGTCTCTTCACCAATATTCGTTTCCGCTTTTAAGGTAACAGCAGGTAATGTCTTAAAATAATCGTTCATTCCGTCAGGTGCTGCAGGATTTGAAGTAATTAATGTTGAAACGGTGTTCTGGGCAACTATTTTAAAATCTACTTTTACTTTTTCAGGTTCATTGTCTGTCCAAATATAGAGAGATTTTGTACCTCCGTTCTCAGGATTTGAAATGCCGAAGCTACCATTTATTTCAATTACACAATCTCTGTTTTTATTAATAGAATGCGACAGGGTAATTACAAGAATATTACTATTAATTTCCACATTTTCAGGAATTTCTCCGTTTACCAGAATTCTGCTCTTATCCACCTTTGTGGGAAATCCAGTCCCTTCAGGAAATTCAATATAAGTTTTCTGACCGTTAAAAAGCTCCCCTTTCTCTCCGGTAGTAAAGTTAATTTTATAAGAGGCGACAAGCCCTGCCGTATCAGGAGATGGATTAACAGTTACATTTGTTAAATGCGTGGACGTGATTTCATAAAAATTCGATTTAATTTTCCCTTCTCTTGTAGTCCATAACGTAAGTTGATACTTTCCCGGTTTCGAGGGGTTCCAAATATTAGAATAAGGTTTAATTACAACGTTTACTGTTTCACCCTTTTTAATCGTTATGCCCCCTGGCATACAAAGATACATAGAATTTGGTATATCCGTAACTTTCCCTGCGCGGGAAGGCTTATTGCCATTTATGCTGAAGTAGTCAAGATGCCAGTTGTGGGGGCAAGAACAGGGAAGTTTGGTTCCCTCCGGAAACTGAATAATAATATCGTCTTTTCCGCCCAAGAGATCTGCACCTGTTACGAAGCTAATATCGTATTCGGCAAGAGAATTTCTCAAGGTAGGGTTAACACTTACTGTTAAGTCGCTAATTGCCATAACTCTGTTGGGGAAAAATATAGTTATTAAAAGCAACGATAAAGTAATCAGTAAAATTTTCCTCATTTTATTTCCCTCCTAAAAATTGTTTTATATTATCAAGCGTGTCCTTCATCGGCTCCCCTGGCCCTCTGTAAAACAACGAAAGGTTTTTATCAACCAAGCCTATGTACGGAGAAATGTCCATCTTCAACGTTTTTGCAGTAGTTCTGTCAGGGTCTACTACTACAATTGTGTTCTTGGGTAGTAAGCCCGTAAGTCTATCTGCATCATCTTTATTAGCACTAAAGGAAAAAACAATAAACTGAACACCGTCTGTCCCATACTTCTTAAATTGGTATGAAAGCTTTTCTATGCTAGACACACAGCCACCGCAGTTAGGATTTCCACCAATTAAGATAATTTTCTCATTCTTAAATTCACTGAGCTTATGCTTTTTACCATTTGCATCGGTGAACTCTATATCCGGGACTTTTGTCCCACGTTCTGCAAATATAAAGCCGCCTTTTGCAATTTTGTCGTATTGATTGGCACCGTATTTTTCAATATATAAAAGGCTCATAGCTTCACGTACCTTATTCTTAATAATAAGAGCAGTATTGCTGTCATCAGTATAAATGCCATCAAACCTGTTTATTATAGCTACAGCGCCTTTGCCCTTAAATGCTTCAAAAAATTTACCAAAATTTACCTTTCCTCCTATGTCAAAGTAGGTAGGTTTAAAAGGAACAAGCCCTTTTATATTCAAATTATTATCCGTAATAAGCAATAAAAAAGATTCGTCAGAGATTTTTTTTGACTTAGTAGATGAGGGATTATCAATAAAAATAATGACTTCGGCTCCAATTTTTTCTCCGTTTTTCTCAAGGTCATCAGCTGCGAAGTTGTCAGCAACCCTAAGTGGGTTCGAAAGCGCACGAGGATTTGAAATTTGCGACTTAAAACCGAGGATCTGCTCTCGTGCCTGATCTTTTGTAATTACCTTCGTATACTTTGAAATTTTTGCATTACTCATTGCAAAGACAGAAATAAAAACAGCCGCTATCACGATAACAGCAAAAATTGAAAAAAGAATAATCTTGTTCTTAATTAAGATATTTTTCTTTTTAGAAACTTTTTTAATCTTCTTTGTTTCCTTTTTTCTATTGTTCCGCGCCTTGCTCATAAACACCTCCAAATGTGAAATTATTCATTAATATTATTCAAAAAGTTAGTATACCATAAATCGAAAAAAATAGAAAATGAATCTTTACATTTTGTATCCGAATTTTCTAAGAAGCTCTTTTCTTTTTTTTATATCTTCCTCGGTTTCTATACCTTTGGGTTTTACTCCGTCAATTACACCGAGCACCCCGCGGCCCTGCTTTGTTTCTGCAATAATAATCTGTATGGGATTTGCGCTTGCAGTATATATGCTGCATACCTCCTGAACATTTTTAATTGCATTCAGGACGTTTATGGGATACGCATCTTTCAAAAAAACGATAAAAGAGTGCCCTGCGCCAATTTCATAAGCATTTTCCCGGGCAAGTTTAACAAGTCCTTCATCATTTCCAGCCCACCTGATTAACGCATCCCCAGATGCTTCAACAAACCCAATGCCAAATTTTATTGACGGGGAAGAAGTAATAAGTACTTCATATAGGTCTTCCACAGATTTGATAAAATGCGTTTGACCTATAATTACGTTAAGTCCCTCCGGTTTTTTTACCTCTATTATTTTAATCTCCAAATCCATACAAATTGCCTCCCTTGCTATCTTATTATAATGAAACTTCTATCAAAATCAAATTAATTCTTAGGGCGTGTACCCTGTTTCCCTTCAACCACGTTGTTATAAAAACGCTCGGTTGGATAGGCAAGATCAATATCATCACATTTGCCAAACTCTGTAAGAACATCTTCCCATATTTTTTCTGCTGTCCCTCTCCTCTTACGTACCTCACATAGATACCTTATTGTAAGCATAATACCACTATCTTCAACTGATGTGTAAACACGAGGAGTAGTATTATTATAAAAAATCGCGTATTTTTTACTTGCTCGCTCTATGCTTTTTTTAGCAATTTCACTTTGGGATTCCGTATGCCTGTTTACAATACCACCCAAAATTTCCTTCGCCTTCTTCCAATCACTTTCAAATGTTACAAGAACACCTATTTCGTTCCATATATAAGGAAAACCCGTTGTATAATTTACAAATGAGGTTGTAAGAGTAAGCCCGTTTGGTATGTATATGATACGCCCGGTACTCTGGTCCGCATCAACCCAATTTCCCACTTCTATCGTTAAAAACTGAAAAATACCGATATCAATTACATCACCAATGTGCCCGTTTATCTCCACTCTATCGCCAATTTTGAAAGGGCGCTCTGTCATAATAAAAATCCAGCCGGCAAAGTTTAAAATCGGATCTTTTAGTGCTATGGATACACCGGCAGACAACAGCCCGAAGTAAGTTGCAAAAGATTTCATCCCGTTCATCCAGATGAGCCCTATAAAAAGCGCGTCTGACCCTAAGGCAATATAATTTAGCGCCTTCCGCCATCCGTAGCGTATATGAATATCTTTTATTCTGTAATTAACAATTTTTATAAGAGTCCTTTTTATGAACCAGATTAAAATAATGACCAATACGGATACCAATATTTTGAGTTGAATTGTTTTTCCAAAAAAATCGGCAATATTTTTCATAACAATATTATAGACTTTTTACTTCTCTATACAAAACAAAAATCAATATTAATTCCGTAAGAATTTATACAGATAAAAAGATCTCATTCGTTAGAATCAGGAGAAACAGTATATTTATTTTCCTATACAAAAACTGGAGAAAATTGTATTTAAAATTTCCGAGGGAGCATCTTCACCCGTAATTAACCCTATGGAGAAAATAGCTTCCTTCATTTCTTCACTTATTAGTTCGTCCGTCCCTTTGCCAATCATTGCAATAGCTTTATCAAGATGTTTTAGTGCATCTTCCAGGCCCTGTTTCTCACGCTCCGTTGTAATAAGTGCGGATTCTTCTTGCATAGGAGCAATACGCTCCGAAATTTTTCGTTCCAATAAGTTTAATCCCTCTTTTTTAAGAGCGGAGATTTGAACGATTCCTTCATTCTTAAAAATCCCTTGTAAATCTTCCTTACTTGTCCTCACCGGAAGGTCCGTTTTATTCAGAACAATAATGCGTTCCTTGCCTTCTGTAAGTTTCTCAAGCAGTTTATCTTCATCGGCAATGCGTTCGCTTGCATCAAACATAAACAAAACAATATCACTTTCATTTATCGCCTTTTTGGTACGCTCCCTTCCAATTTTTTCTATCCTATCCTCTGTTTCACGCATACCTGCCGTATCTATAAATCTCACTGGCACACCAAAAAAATCTATTGTTTCCTCCACTGTGTCACGCGTCGTTCCCGGAATTTCGCTTACAATTGCACGTTCAAACTTAAGCAATGCATTAAGAAGGGTTGACTTGCCCACGTTTGGTTTTCCCACAATCGCAATTTTAACGCCGCTTTCAATTCTTTTTCCGCTTTTATAAGTGATTAGCAAAGATTTTATTTTTTCTTGAACACTTAAAATTTTATTTCTTAAATCTTTATCAGAGGGCGGTTCTACATCAAAAGGAAAGTCAATAGGCCCTTCAACAAATGAAATTATCGACAGCATTTCCCTTTTAATCTCTTCCATCTTCCCGCTTACTGCTCCAAATAATCTGCTGGACGCCACTTTCATTGCCTTTTCGGTTTTTGCTTCTATCAGCTCAATAACTGCCTGTGCTTCTACTAAATCTAACTTACCGTTAAGGAAAGCCCTTCTTGTAAATTCTCCCCTTCCCGCAAGCCTTGCGCCTCCCTCAAGTGTAAGTTTTAAAGTATATTTAAGATTCTTAACACCACCGTGCAACTGAAGTTCTATAGTGTCTTCCCCGGTATATGAATGCGGCGATTTAAAGTAAATGGCAATTCCCGAATCTATCTTTTCCTTTGATTTTGGGTCGAAAACAAACCCGAAATATACTTTTCTCGGATTCACGATTTTCTTAGAGAAGATACGTTGGGAAATTGAAAGGGCGGTAGGCCCGGAAAGCCTTACCACCCCTATTCCTCCAAATCCGTATGGTGTTGAAATTGCAGCTATTGTATTGTTCACTTCTTAAGGTCTACAACGACCCTCCTTCTCGGTTCTTTTCCAATACTATGCGTCCAAATATTCGGATAATTCTTAAGTGTCATATGAATAATACGGCGGGCAGAAGCAGACATAGGTTTTAATTCAATAGGTTCTTTTAATCTTTTTGCTCGCAACGCAGCATTCAGGGCAATTGTTTTCAAAACCTCATACTGTTTCGACTTATACCCGTTTATGTCAAGAATTATCACTGGGAAATTTTTGTTGATCTTGTGAGCATAAACGTTAAGTATATATTGGATTGAGCGTAGGACATTCCCTGTATATCCAATAAATATACCGGGGGATGAAAGATGTTCTACGTTTATATAATAACCGCCATATCTTTTCCCTCCGCTAATCGTAGCGCTTTCGCCTACTGAAAGAAATATCGTGTTAAGAAAATCTTTAACTTTCTCTTCTAATGTCATATTATTTCTTCTTTTTATCCTCCTTGTCTCCCAATTTCTTTTGCTCTTTCGGCATTTCGGTTGCAAGGTTTAGCACGTGAATAATGTAAATCTGTTCAACTGCTTGCAAAGCTGAGAACATTACCCAATAAAGAAGAATTGAAGGAGCCCATTTTATAGACCACACTGCCATAATAATAGGCATAAAATACATCATCATTTTTGTATTCTGGTCCATCTCTTGCCCTGGAAGCATTGAAGTTTTCGTTTGAAGGAACATTGAAATGAGAACAAGTGCCGGAAGTATATATAGCGGATCGGGCCTATTGAGATTAGGAAGCCACAAGAATGATTCAAGGTTGAACGGTGCATAATTAGTTAACGCACCAAACAAAATAAAGAGCAACGGCCACTGCACAAGCAATGGCAAGCAACCCCCAAACATATTTACATTATGTTCTTTGTATACTTTCATCACTTCCTGGTTCAGCTTCTGAGGATTATCCTTGTATTTCTGCCGCAACTTACTAATCTCAGGCTGTATTTTCTGCATACCTGAAGTTGATTTAAACTGAGATCTTGTCAGCGGGTGGGTGAGAAGTTTGATAAGTACGGTAACCAGAATAATGTCCAGCCCGTAATTCGGAATTATTTTATGGAACCAGACGAAAATATCACGCATAAATTTATACAACGCGTTGGGTTTTTCAATATCCACAACGCCTTTCTGCGTAACCGTATGATACGTTCCATTGCTATCCTTATAAGTAACTTCTACTGTTACGGTATATGCTCTTGGATCTATGTACTTATAAGTAGTCAAGGTAAACATAGTCGTGGCACTTTTGCCAGACTGCACAATATCGGTTTTAGCAACCGATTTTAAATCAATTTCTGGTGCACCTTTCAATGGCTTGTACTCTTTGCTGTCTATAAATTCAAAAGGTTTGAAATCACTCTTACCATCAATAGAAGTAATTTTCACTTTTACATCGGAAATAAAATCATTTGTATTGTTTGTTATACGTACAGCTAAAGGAACATTTTGCATTGCTCTGCCTTTAGCAGCTACTTGAACAATAACACCCGTGCCTGTCGCTTTCGGGAACTGTACGCCGGCAGAACATCCTGTAAGCATAAACCCAAAAATAGATAATCCAATAATTAAAACAAGTAACTTTTTTTTCATTATCCCTCCTTTATATTTATGGAACCGGGTCATTTCCTCCGGGAAAAAAAGGATTGCATCGTAAAATACGCTTGATTGCAAGCCAACCTCCCTTTTTTACACCATATTTCTCAATCGCTATCATAGAGTATTCAGAACAGGTAGGAGTAAATCTGCAAGTAGGAGGTTTGAGCGGTGATATATATTTTCTATAAAACTTAATTAGCCCAACAAGGAACTTTTTCATTTTGTACCGCCTTTTTCCAACAAATTTTTTAACTCCTCATAAACATCCCACATCTTCACAGAATTGATAGATTTTCTTGCAACAAGAATATAGCTTTTTTTATCTGAAATCTCTGGTTCAACTCTTAAAAATGCTTCTCTCATAAGTCTTCTCGCTCTATTTCTCTTAACCGCGTTGCCTACTTTCTTTGAAGAAACAAAGCCTACTCTATGTGAAACTTCTTCTGAAACAAACAAAACAATGTAACGCCCAAAATGCTTCCTTGCGCTTCCAAAAACTGTTTTGAATTCATTTTCATTTAATCTCTGCCACAGCTTCACTGAACTATACGCTGAGCTTTGCTCTCCCTTTAGCTCTTCTTCTACTTAAAACTCTTCTTCCGCCTGGAGTTTTCATTCTTGCCCTAAAGCCAAAATGTCTTGCTCTTTTCTTGTTATGCGGCTTATAATTTATTCTCATTATATACCTCCATTATAAATTTTTTATACATCGTAAAATATAGCAAAACTTTCATAATAGTCAAATGCAATTCAAGCATCAAGTAAAATTTATGCTTAAATTAACTACAATTAATCTGTAAAAGTACACTATTAAATACACTTTAACAAAATCTCATTATTGACCTCCTCCTCTTTGTAAACGAAGAGGATTCCCGTTGGCTATACGGCCTCAGGGAGCGGTAATGCCTCACGGCTTCCCGCTGGTTCCTGCTTCAGCGTATGCATTGCATACTCGACAGGCGTAACTTCCCGCAGGCCCTGCGGTAGGGTTTGTGAAGGGTTTTTATTCCCGATTGCTCTCATTAGAATGTTTACTGATGCTACTAAGTCAGCATTTGCAGTATATCCGCACTTTTCGCATACGAATGCTGCCTGGCTTTTACGGTTATCTCTGGATACGTGTCCGCATACAGGGCAGGTTTGGGACGTGTATCGAGGATTAACTCTGATTAACCTGCCTTCTTGCCTTTGCAGTTTGTACTCAAGGAAGTGGAAAAATATACTCCACCC
>WFSP01000043.1 GCA_015485995.1 Caldisericales bacterium
ATCAGGGTTATCAGATTCGTCATGGAGATGTTTGTTGTTAGTATTAGGTTTATTGTTGTTATCAGTTTTGGATTTGTCTCTATTGGAAGATTCACCTTTAGACTTGTTCTCAGACTTAGATTTCTTTCTTCCTTTTGTACTTTTTGTACTTCCTTTTTGTTTTAACCTCTCGTTTCTGTTTGAAGTGTTTGAAGTTCTTTTAGATGATTTAATGTTAATGACCTTTAACACAAAAGCAAGCATTCTGTTTACACCTTTTGCACTGTTATCAAATATACCTGTTACATACCTATCACCATCATACACTGCAATGTCTACTTTGTCTTTTGAGATGTCTATGCCTACTGATAGCATATTATCCTCCATTGACAACATTTCTATCCCTCCTATAATTAAATAGATTTGGTTGTGATATGGAATGTTTCCTTTGCCTATCATCGTAATACGGGCTTTAATGCCCAATGTACTTGTCCAGGTTTTAAGGGAACAGGGAAAGTGGGTTTAACATCCTGAACGGTTTCTAAGAACCAATGACAACATCAAACTTGCTCACTTTCCCCCATATCTCCAATCATACATACTAAGTATAACGAGAGATATGTTTCCACACAATCCATATACAACTGAGAGTATTATATACGATGACCTCTCCCCTGTCACACTGAATGCAGCGAAGAATCTCTGAATAAACAACCTCTCCCCAGTTATGCAAAGCAAAGAGCCCACTCCTCAACAATAAACAATATTAAAATTACGCAGGCGAAAATTTACATCTTTGAGATTCTGGATTTATTTGTATTTATATGGAGAACTTTATAAAAAGGACAAAATCCGTTTGCACCGGTAAATATCAATATAAATCCCAAAGTCCACCCCAAAACCCTATATAGATCAGGGTGAGTAGAAACGATAGATGCAAAAATATACTTAAAAGTACCCTGCCGATAATAAGCAGATTGAAAAAGCTCTGCTATAATGTTGACTTCTGATCCAAACCACAATAGCAAAGCACCCACCACAACTCTTATAATTCTTTCGATTGGATGTAAGTTAACAATTTCATCATCTTTAATCATTGCTTTCGCTCCCTAATTTTGACATTTTTACAACGTTACAACAATATAGGTAACCAACCAAATTTTGCATATACAGATTGTTATTACTACGTTTTCTTATGTATATCATAAGCAGGCTTCCTAACCTAATTCCTTTTATTTCTTTAAATATTATAGGATAGTTGTATTCACGGCATTCTGTAAACAATAAAGAAACACTACTTGTTTTGTGCCATAAAAAGTAATAGACTTGCACAAAATCATAGAGAACCCCATTAATTGCAACGTTAAAATAATCCATATAATTATCCATTTTTTTGCCACCATATTTTTTATATTTTACACTTTTCAGGTATATTCACAAGCCGCTAAATTGCCTCGTATCGACTTTGGGAAATTCGGTACTATTGAAGTCCCCGGCAAATCCAAAGCAAAAAAAATATACACGGCAATAAAAACCTTTGGCAATAAAACGTGCTGTTCAAAAATAAGGAATTCTTTAAATGTAAACTTCAAAATAACAAAAAGAAGTATCATTTTACTGCAAATAGCTTGCTTTCAGTACCAAAATGTGTTTACATTCAACATAAATAGGTATATTGCCTTATTACTTCTACTTCTATTTTATTCATTATCTTTAAAATATTTGCCAGGATAGTTTTTAGCTTGACACAAAAGTTTAAGCGTATATAATTAGCTTGGTATTAAAAAAATTGTAAGGTCATAAAAAATTTTGTATAAGAGGCGATAGCATGTTTTCAAAAACAGATGAAGAAATAATAGAAGCCCTAAAGCCGGTGGTAAAAGGAATTGCCTTACTTATTGGAAATGACTGTGAAGTTGTTTTGCATTCATTTAAAGATATGGAACGCTCAATTGTTGCAATCGAAAACGGAAAAGTTACCGGCAGAAAACTCGGCTCTTCACTTACAGATTCGGGCCTTGAAATTATAGAAGAAATAGTGAAGCAAGGGAAAGAAATCGTTGGACCCTACAGAGGGGTAGTACCCAACGGAAGGCCTCTCCGCTCTGTTACCGTACCAATAAGAAACAAAAATGCAAGACTTATTGGAGCAATTTGTATGAATTTTGACATAAGTAAAATAACAAACATCAAAGAATTTATTGATAATATCACTACATTTCCACACGAAAAAATACTCGGTGCAAAAGTTGCAAAGAGCAGTTCCCTTTCCATAGATGAACTTATGAAACAAATTTTTAGAGAAGTTTTGCTATCCACCGGGGCAAAAGGAAACTTGCCACCTCACGAGCGAAACAGGCTCATAGTAAAAGAACTTTACAGAAGAAAATTCTTTCAGATAAAAGACTCTATAGATTTGGTGGCAAGCAAGTTAGGGATTTCACGCTTTACAATCTATAACTATATTAGAGAATTAAAGTTTGAAGAAAAGAATAGGGGGTAGCTATGGGGAAAAACATTATTCAAAAAGTTATTGACGGCCATCTCATTGAAGGGAAGCCCATTCCTGGAGAAGAAGTGGGTATCCGCGTAGATCAAACTTTGACACAGGATGCAACAGGAACAGCGGCTTACCTTGAATTTGAGGCAATGGGATTTAAAGAAGTAAAAACAGAGGCTGTAAGTTTTGTAGACCACAACACTGTGCAAGTTGGATTCGAAAACGCTGATGATCATAACTATTTGAGGACTGTTGCAAAGAAATATGGAATCACCTTTTCACGTCCAGGAAATGGCATTTGCCATCAGGTTCAGCTCGAGAGATTTGCAAAACCAGGCAAAATATTGATAGGTTCCGATTCACACACACCTACGGCAGGAGGAATTGGTGAGCTTGCAGTAGGAGTTGGAGGATTGGACGTTGCTGTTGCTATGGGAGGAGGGCCGTATTATTTAACTTATCCGAAAGTTATTAAAATTGAACTTACGGGAAAGTTACGTCCCTGGGTTTCTGCAAAAGACATAGTACTCAAAGTGCTTTCGATTCTTCACACAAAAGGAAACGTAGGTTATGCAATTGAGTACAGCGGAGAAGGCCTAAAAACACTTACCGTTCCAGAACGCGCAACAATCACAAATATGGGTGCGGAAACAGGAGTTACTACATCAATATTTCCGTCAGATGAGATGACTTATGATTTTATGAAAAAAGAAGGAAGAGAAAAAGATTGGATAGAATTAAAAGCAAACCCAGATGCAGAATATGATAGGGTAATAAAAATAAACCTATCTGATATTGAGCCAATGATCGCTTGTCCTGATTCGCCCGGCAACGTAAAAACCGTAAGAGAAGTTGAAGGCATACATGTGGATCAAGTTGCAGTTGGAAGCTGTACAAACTCATCCTATAGAGACCTTATGACCGTTGCGCACATTTTGAAAGGACAAGTAGCACATCCTGATATAGAGTTTGGCGTTGCACCGGGTTCAAAGCAAGTTATCGAAATGGTAGATGAAGGAAAGGGGCTTGAAACTCTTGTTAAAGCAGGTGCACGTATTTTTGAATCTGCTTGTGGTTTTTGCATAGGAAACAGTTTTGCACCGGGAACAAATGCCATATCACTAAGGACAAACAACAGAAACTTTAAGGGAAGATGTGGTACTAAGAGCGCTCAGGTATATCTTGTTAGCCCCGAAACCGCAGCTGCTGCCGTAATTACAGGGCAAATTACAGACCCACGTAAATTAGAAAGTATGGGAATAAAGTATGAGGATGTAAGGCTTCCGGACAGGTTTATTTTGGATGATTCAATGTTTATATTCCCACTTCCTGCAGATGAAAGAAAACAGGTAGAAATCTTCCGTGGACCGAATATTAAACCGATTCCAAATAATGAGCCTCTTGCAGAATTCATAAAGGGAGTTATTACTATAAAAGTAGGGGATAAAACCACGACTGATCATATTATGCCTGCCGGTGCTTATTTAAAACTTCGCTCTAATGTGCCTAAGTATGCTACACATGTTTTTGAACCCATAGACCCTTCATTCCCTCAACGATCGCTAAATAACAAAGAAAAAGGCATTGCAAATATCATCGTAGGAGGAGAGAGTTATGGGCAGGGTTCATCCAGAGAGCACGCTGCTCTGTGCCCAATGTATCTCGGAGTAAAAGCAGTTATTGCGAAAACAATAGAGAGAATACACCAGGCAAATCTTGTAAACTTTGGCATTGTTCCGCTTTTATTCGAAAACTACGAGGATTATAATTCTATTGAGCAAGACGATGAAGTAGAAATCTCAAATGTAAGAAAAGCGATAGGCAATGGGGAAAAAGAGGTTATATTGAAAAATATCTCTAAAAATAAAGAAATTAAATTAAAACTGTTCCTTACTGATAGACAGAGAGAAATCATTCTTGAGGGAGGATTACTCCCCTATACAGCCAAAGGAGGTAGGTCTTAATGAAAATTACAGTAGAAAATGGGAAGATGATTGTTCCCGACAATCCGACAATTCCGTACATTATTGGCGACGGCATTGGAAGGGATATCACACCAGTTGCATTGAAAGTTTTTGACGCGGCAGTAGAAAAAGCTTATGGTGGCAAAAAAAAGGTAAAGTGGAAAAAAGTTCTCGCAGGCAAAGAGGCAATTCGGGAAAAAGGGGAACCTCTTCCCCAGGAAACAATCGACACATTGAGAGAATATATCGTATCAATAAAAGGTCCTTTAACAACACCGGTAGGCGGCGGTTACAGATCTCTGAACGTAACGCTTAGACAAGTTTTAGATTTATTTGTATGCTTAAGGCCAGTTAAATATTTGAAAGGCGTTCCTTCGCCTATGAAACATCCGGAACTTTTAGACATTGTAGTATTTAGAGAAAATACAGAAGATGTTTATGCCGGTATTGAATGGCCGTATGATTCGGCAGAAGCCGCAGAGATAAGAAATTTTCTTAAAAACAAGATGAATGTAAATCTAAGAGACGATGCCGGCATTGGAATAAAACCAATAAGCATTTTCGGCTCAAGGCGAATTGGAAAAGCAGTAATTGATTATGCATTAAAGTACGGGAGAAAATCTGTTACTGTAGTGCATAAAGGAAATATTATGAAATATACGGAGGGGCTTTTCAAAAAAGTAATTTACGATCTTGCGGATACCCCGGGATACAAGGACAAATTAATTACAGAAGAAAGAGTAATGAAAGAATTTGACGGTAAAGTTCCTGAAGGAAAGATAGTGCTAAAGAGTAGAATTGCGGATGCAATGTTCCAACAGCTCTTATTAAGGCCAAACGAGTATGATATGATCGTAACACCGAACCTTGACGGCGATTATCTGTCAGATGCTGCAGCCGCACAAGTTGGAGGGTTAGGAATGGCACCCGGAGGAAATATCAACTTCGACACACACATTGCTCTGTTCGAAGCAACTCACGGTACAGCACCGAAACATGCGGACAAAAATGAAATAAATCCAGGTTCAATCATACTTTCGGGTGGTGAAATGTTCCAATACCTTGGTTGGAATAAAGTAAAATATATGATAACAGAAGCAATAGAAAAAACTATTGCAGAGAAATATGTTACATACGACCTTGCAAGGCAAATCGAGGGTGCAACAAAAGTTTCTACATCGGATTTTGGCGATAGAATAATCAAGAACTTGGAGGCATAAAGAATGGCACAACGCGGAATTCGTGAACATGATGCTAAAAGGCTGCTTGCAAAATACATAGAAAAGTTTTCTAACAGGAAATTCCATTATGAGGGAAATATTGCACTGATTACTTCAAAATATTCAATTGAAGATGCTGTAAGAGAGAATGAATGGATTAAAACGAAACGCCTGACCGTAAAGCCAGACCAGCTATTTGGAAAAAGAGGAAAACACGGCTTGGTTTTACTTAATGCAGACTTTGAACAGGCAAAAGAATGGATTAATGAACGAATGGAAAAAGAGGTGCAAATAGGGAAAGCACGAGGAAAACTTACGCATTTTTTGGTAGAACCATTTGTACCCCATAAAGATGAATATTACATTGCGATAAAAACCGAGGCAGGAGGTGATAGGATCTATTCTTCTGAAGAAGGAGGAATAGATATAGAAGAAAACTGGGATAAAGTAAAACAATTTTTTATACCAGTTGATGCAACTGTTGACAATGTCAATTTTACAGGAATAGATTCTTTAATTGTTGATTTTATAAAGGCATTGCATAGAATTTTTGCAGAACTTGACTTTACCTATCTTGAAATTAACCCGTTCACTGTTGTAGGCAAAGAAGTTATTCCGCTTGACCTTGTTGCAAGGATGGATGATACTGCTTACTTTTGGAATAAAGACAAATGGGGAAATATCAAATTTCCTACACCTTTCGGTAGAACATTTACAAAAGAAGAGCAATTCATTAGAAACCTGGATGAGAAAACAGGTGCCTCACTCAAACTTACCATTCTAAATCCACAAGGAAGAGTATGGCTGATGGTCGCAGGTGGAGGCGCAAGCGTTATCTATGCGGATACAGTTGTAGACTTGGGTTTCGGGGAGGAGCTTGCAAATTATGGAGAATATTCCGGAAACCCCTCCGAAGAAGAAACTTATCTATATGCAAAAACTATCCTTGACCTTATGACACGCAACAAAGACCCACGTGGTAAAACCCTTATCATAGGTGGAGGAATTGCAAATTTTACAGATGTCGCAAAAACATTCAAAGGAATTATTCGTGCATTGAGAGAGCATAGAGAAAAACTTATTGAGAATAATGTAAAAATATACGTAAGAAGAGGCGGGCCGAATTATAAAGAAGGATTAAAAATGATGAGAGAGCTAGGAAACGAACTTAATGTCCCTATAAAAGTTTATGGACCTGAACTTCCAATGACACGAGTTGTAACTCTTGCACTAACCGGAGGGAAAAATGAAAATAATTAACGAGAAAACCCAAGCAATTATATACGGCAGACAGATGAAGGCCGTCCAACGGATGCTGGATTTTGATTATGTTTCAAAAAGAGAAACACCTTCCGTTGCTACCATTGTTGACCCTACTGGTAAGGGTTTTGAAACAGCATTTTTTGGAAGCGAAGAAATTCTTATTCCTGTTTATAAAACAATTCAAGAGGCGGTAGAGCATCACAAAAATGCAATTGTTTTAATTAACTTTGCGTCGTACAGATCAGCATTTGAAACAACAAAAGAAGCAATAGAAACAGAAACGATAAAAATTATTGCAGTAATTGCTGAAGGAATTCCAGAGAGAAAGGAAAGAATCCTCGGCGCCCTGGCAAGAAAGAAAGGAAAGGTAATTATTGGCCCTGCAACGGTAGGTGGCATCGCTGCAGGTAGGTTTAGAATTGGAAATGCAGGTGGCAGTATCGAAAACATTGTTGCTTCCAAACTCTACCGCCCGGGTTCTGTTGGGCTTGTAACAAAATCCGGCGGAATGCTCAACGAAATGTTCAATCTCATAGCAAGAAATGCAGATGGAATAAATATTGGAATAGCAATTGGCGGCGATAGGTTCCCCGGTTCCTCACTTATTGACCATATTATGGGTTTTGAATCTGACCCTGAAGTTAAATTTCATGTCGTTCTTGGGGAAGTAGGCGGCCTTGAAGAGTATAAGATTGTCGATGCACTAAAGGCGGGCAAATTTAAAAAGCCTCTTGTTGCATGGGTGACAGGCACCTGTGCAAAAGTGTTCCCTACTGAGGTTCAGTTTGGTCATGCAGGTGCACGCGCTGGCGCAGAAAGAGAAACGGCAGATGCAAAAAATGCTGCGCTGCGTGAAGCCGGAGCAATCGTTCCTGATTCCTTTGACGGACTTCCGGAAAAAATAAACGAGGTATACAAAAAACTAAAGGAAGAAGGGGAAATACCAGAGATAGAAGAATTTACCCCTCCGAACATACCAATGGATTTTGAAAAAGCAGTTAAAGAAGGCCTTGTTAGAAGACATAGGCAGTTTATAACAACAATTTCCGATGATAGAGGGGAAGAGGTAAAATACGCAGGAATACCTCTATCAGAAATAATTGAAAGTAAAAAGGGGCTTGGTTATGTTATAGGTCTCCTCTGGCTAAAAAAATCCCTTCCGGAATATGCATCGAACTTTATTGAACTTGTGCTAAAAATTGTTGCCGACCACGGGCCCTGTGTTTCAGGTGCACACAATGCAATTGTTACAGCACGCGCAGGAAAGGATCTTGTTTCCTCTGTTGCATCCGGAATTCTCACAATAGGGCCAAGGTTTGGCGGTGCAATAGACGGGGCAGGGCACTACTTCAAGTGGGCAAAAGACAACAATTTCTCTCCTGATGAATTTGTTTCGCATATGAAAAAAGAAGGAATCCCGATTCCTGGCATAGGGCACAGAGTAAAAAGCGTACGTAATCCGGATAAACGTGTTGAAATATTGAAGAAATATGCAAAAGAAAGTTTCCCAAAAACAGAATACCTTGGTTATGCACTTAAGGTTGAGAAAATCACAACATCCAAAAAGGAAAATCTCATTCTCAACGTCGATGGCTGCACAGGCGTTTTGCTTGTTGACTTGATGAAGTCCATAGAGCTTTCTGATGAAGAAATAAATGAACGTATCGATGCGGGGCTTCTCAATGCATTCTTTGTATTAGGAAGAACAATTGGAATTATAGGGCATACAATTGACCAAAAATTACTCAAATCCAAACTTTACAGAACTCCGTATAACGACGTTTTATATAAATTACCTAAAAAAGCAGATTTGTAACCGCTTTCCTTGTTTCACTCCTCTAAACCTCCGCAGGAGTTAAACTCCACTTTGACAGTTCGTCCCATACTTCAAAACGTAGTTTGTAGGTAAATAGCGGTGCCCTGCTCCCCAAATCTGAGACAAAAATAAAGAGAGTGTTTTGTGCTCAGGTTATGGAAGTATTAAAATTAAATTAGTAAGGAAAGGAGAGTGATTGGACAATGAAGAAAAGGAAATTTACAGTGGAACAGATCATTCAGATCCTTGCA
>WFSP01000044.1 GCA_015485995.1 Caldisericales bacterium
AAGGTGAAACAGTAGCAATGGCTCTTTACAGAAATGGCATAGATGTATTCTCAGAGAGCAGTAAGCTGCACAGGCCGAGAGGAATGTTTTGTGCAATTGGTAAGTGCTCTTCCTGTATGATGCGCATCAACGGCATTCCAAATGTAAGAACATGCATCCTTCCTGTTCAAAGCGGAATGGTTGTAGAACGTCAGAAAGGAATAGGACAAAAACCAAAATCCTACATAAGATTTCGGAAACCGGAAGAAAGGTATGAGAAGGTTGTAATTATCGGAGGCGGGCCTGCTGGACTCAGTACTGCAATCACCTTGAAAGAAAACGGAATTACCCCACTTATCATCGAGCAAAATCCTCTGCTTGGCGGGCAACTAATTAAACAAACGCACAAATTTTTTGGCTCTGAAAAAGAAAAGGCAGGCACACGTGGAATAAAAATTGCAAACGAAATGGTTAGCAAAATCAAAGAACTAAAAATCCCTTATTTTGCAGACAGCACAGCATTTGGCTTTTATCCGGACAAAACTCTTGCGGCATTCAAACAAAATCAACTTGTAAAAGTTAAAGCGGATTATTATCTATTTTCCACTGGCGCTGCTGAAAAAATGATTCCATTTGAAGGAAATGACATTCCTGGAGTTTTTGGTGCAGGTGCAGCACAAACAATGATGAATGTATTTGGTATAAAACCTGGTGAAAACGTATTGATGATAGGAGCAGGAAATGTAGGGTTAATCGTATCCTATCAGTTATTGCAAGCCTGCGTAAACGTAAAAGCTGTTGTAGAGGCCGCACCAAAAATTGGCGGGTACTTCGTACATGCGGCAAAACTTAGAAGGTTCGGGGTGCCTATCCTCACATCCACAACAATTAAAAAAGCAATTGGCGATAAAAGAGTTGAAAAAGCAATTACCATAAAACTAAATGAAAAATTTGAAGAAATAGCAGGGAGCGAAAAAGAATGGAAAGTTGATACAATCTGCCTTTCAACAGGACTTATTCCCTCTGTAACACTACTTGCACAGGCAGGATGCAAAACAAAATACATATCTGCACTTGGAGGATATGTCCCGATTAGAAATAAGTCTCTTGAAACAAATTTGAAAAATGTATATGTTGCAGGCGATGTAGACGGAATTGAAGAAGCTTCTACTGCAATAATGGAAGGGAAAGTTGCAGCATACTCAATGCTTGAAAAAGAAGGAAAAGATGTTTCAAATAAACAAACAGAAGTCCTAAACGAACTTAAAAAATTAAGGAGCGGCCCCTTTGGAAGCAAAATTTTACAGGGCTTAAGAGAGGCAGAAGATGGAAACCTATCTTAAAACAGGCTATATAACAATTGATAAATTAGAGTTTCCTGAAGAAGAAACAATAAAAAAACATTTTGTTGCCGTTACGGAATGTATCCAAGAAATACCCTGCAACCCTTGTGTTACGTCCTGCCCAGTTAATGCAATTCAGATGGAAGGTATAAACGGTATCCCGCATATTGATTTTAAGCAATGCATCGGCTGCGGAAATTGTGTTGCAGTATGCCCCGGGCTTGCAATGTTCTTAATAAATATAAAAGATGGAAAAGGTAGAGTAAGTTTGCCTTATGAAATGTTCCCCTTGCCCAAAATAGATGATGAAGTATATTTATTAAATAGAAAAGGGGAAAGAGTAGGAAAAGGAAGTGTGATTAAAATTTTTGTCCCAGATAAATCTATAAACTCTGCAGTTATTACAGTAGAATTTAATGACCCTGCACTTGTAAAAACCGTTAGAAATATAGAGGTGACAAAATGAGTGACAAAGATATAATCATATGTAGATGCGAAGATGTATCTCTTTATGATATAAAGAAGGCGATTAAAGAAGGCTACAGGGATATGGAATCCTTAAAACGTTATTTACAGGTTGGCACAGGGCCTTGCCAGGGAAAAACTTGTATTCCACTCACTGAAAAAATTCTTTCAATAGAACTTCACAAAAAAATGGATGAGGTAGGAAGTCCTACTGCAAGGCCTCCGGAGAGCCCTGTTCCTTTTGGAATATTAGCGAGGGATAAAAATGAAAAATAGTGACGTTGTAATTATCGGAGGCGGAATTACAGGGCTTAGCACTGCATACTATCTTGCAAAAGAAGGCATTAAAAATATCACTGTCATTGAAAAATCCTATCTTGGGTCCGGTTCCACTGGAAGGTGCGGAACAGGAATCAGGCAGCAGTTTACAACAAGAGAACATATTATTCTTATGAGGGAAAGCGTAAAACTATGGCAAGAATGGGAAAACAGCTTGCCTCACCCTATTCACTTCAGGCAAGGTGGATATCTTTGGCTCTTATACACAAAAAAAGAATTAGCGCAATACAAAGAATATGTGCATCTGCAAAATATTTTAGGAGTAGACAGCAGAATTATAAACAAAGAAGATATAAAAGAAATAGTGCCTGGAATTGATGTTTCAAATATTCCAGGTGCAAGCTGGTGTCCAAGCGATGGGAATGCATATCCGTTTGATACCGTGTTTTCCCTTGACGCTGCAATAAGATCGATGGGAGTAAACGTAAATACATTTGAAGAAGTAAAAAATATTAGAACAAAGGGGAATAGAATTCAGAAAGTAATTACGGATAAAGAAGAATATGAAACTCATTTTGTTGTAAATGCTGCAGGGTTTGGGGCAAAGAGAATCGGAGAAATGGTAAATATTCATTTGCCTCTCACGCTGTACAGGCATCAAATTGCAGTAAGTGAGCCCATAAGGGAATTTATTGACCCAATGGTAGTAAAAGGAGAGTTGTATTTTACGCAAACGTACAGAGGGCGCATTATAGGAGGGACAGATCTTGGAGAAAAACCAACAGAAAATACGAACTCTACCTTACAATTTTTAGAACAATTTGCAAAGGAAGTTTTAGAAGTAATGCCCATGCTATCTTCTGTAAACATAATGAGGCAGTGGGCCGGTTTTTACGTAGTAACGCCTGATCACCACCCTATTTTAGGAGAAACAGGTGTTCCCGGATTTATCGTAGGTACGGGTTTCTCGGGACATGGTTTCATGCTTGGCCCTGTAGTAGGGAAACTACTCGCTTCATACATTGTTCACGGGAATATGTTTCTGCCCGAAGCAAACAATTTGACACTCGAAAGATTTGAAGAAGGAAAACTTATAGAAGAAAAAGCAGTAATCGGATAACTTTTATTAAAGGAAAGGTCAAGTGAGGAGAGAACAGGCGTTTGCCTTCCTAACTCTTAAAGCTCTTGGACTAATAAAATTTCTTTTAGCTATATTCTTTATAATATGTTAACCAAAAGTCCCTTCCATTTTTATAATTATCCTCACTTCTCCCGTAAGACACCTTCCTTCAGGCAGGTGATGTAGTGGGAGGCTTCCATTTTTCCGCAAAAGAGGTATAATACAATTATGAAAGTTCGTCAAGCATACAAATTCAAACTTAAGACCGATGAAGAGTTAGAAAATATATTTATCTCCACTTTGACAGTTCGTCCCATACTTCAAAACGTAGTTTGTAGGTAAATAGCGGGTTTGTTTGATGTGAAAGTGCTTGATTTTTCTTATTCATAGATACACGTATTTAGGATACATACTTGACATAGT
>WFSP01000045.1 GCA_015485995.1 Caldisericales bacterium
AGATTGTAACAACAAGAGCTGTCAAAATAATTAACGTAATTACTTTCTTCATATCCATTCCTCCTTAAATTAAATTTCGATATTATACAAAAATAAATTTGTGTGTCAATAGATAAGAAGGAAATTAACAAAATTATTTTGCCAGGCGCGGTCCAAAAAGTAAAGTTCCTAATCGCACAATATTTGCCCCTTCTTGGATTGCAACCTTATAAGAAGAAGACATTCCCATAGATAAATAACGCATTTCAACGTTAGGTAGACTTAAATCTTTTATCTTATCGAAAAGTTCTCTTGTTAATTTGAAATAAGGACGTAGTTTATTTGGATCATCAACAAGAGGGCCCATAGTCATTACTCCTTTTATTTTTACATAGGAAAATTCTGAAATTTCTTTGACCAATTGAATACAATTTTCAGGTAAAACTCCCGCTTTTTGAGGTTCACTCCCGCTATTTACCTCAATTAATACCGGCATAACTTTATCCAGTTGTTTGGCACGTTTTTCTATTTCCAATGCAATTTCAACGGATGAAACAGTTTCTATCATATCAAATAATTCCACTATTTTCTTTACCTTTCTCTTCTGAATACTTCCAATATAGTGCCATTTAACGGTATGCTCTATACTATCAAAAATATCTTCCGCTTCCTGCAAGTAATTCTCTCCAATAATCCTTACACCGGCCCTAATAGCTTCTTTTATTTCACTAAGGCTACGAGTTTTTACGGCAGCCACCATATCTACGCCGTCAGGCAATTCTGCAAGAATTCTCTTTGTATTTCCATATATACCCATATCTCTACCTCCTTAAATTTTTTAAAATATTTATATTCTCTTTATAGGCGGCATCGCCACCGGGAGTTTCAAGAATGCCTGGAATATTTATAAAATTTTTATCGTTTACTAACATTTCAAACGCTTTAATTCCAATTCTGCCTTTCCCAATTTCTTCATGCCTATCCATCTTAGAGCCCAATTCCTTTTTCGAATCATTGAGGTGAAATGCTTTTATTTTCTCTAAACCAAAAGTAAGTTTTATTTTTTTAATAAAACGATTATAAGCTTTCAGCGTTCTAATATCATATCCGGCTGCAAATATATGACAGGTATCAATGCATATGCCCACTCTTTCAGGATTTTTAACATGCTGAATTATATAATCAAGATGTTCAAGAAGATAACCTACATTTGTTCCTTCGCCTGCGGTGGTTTCAAGCAAAAGCATACTTTCTTTTGAAGAACTTCTCTGAAAAACTTTGTCGATACTTTTAGATATCTTTTTCAACGCATATTTCTCGCCCTTTCCTTTATGGGCACCCGGATGGAATACAAGATATCTTATTCCTAATTTTTCGGCACGCTCAAGATCAACAGCAAGATCATTAATAGAGCGAGAATGAGTTTTCTCATCAGGGCTTGCTAAATTTACAAGGTAAGAAGAATACACAGTTCCTTGAATTACACCCGTTTCCAATAAATTGTGCTTAAATTTGTTTATTTCCTCTTCCGACAGATTGGGTATTTTCCACTGCATCTGATTCTTTGTAAATATCTGAAAGGTTTCACATCCAATACGTTTTGCGTGTAACGGTGCGTTAGAAACACCTCTTGCAATTGAAACATGAGCACCTAAAATCATCTTTTTACCTCATATTTATGATAATAAGAAGCTTTTTGCATTGAAAGAAAATTTGTAACAATGAATAAAGGGACATTCTCTATCCGGAAGAACGATAATCTACCCATAATACGGACTATTTCTTGAATACCTATACCAAAGGGGTTTGCAACAAACTTATATTTTTTAACTAATAATTTCATAAGAGCATTATAACACTTATTTGCAGTTTTTTCCCAATAATATATAATGTTAATGGATGAAAATTAAGGAGGTTTAAACGATGACAATAAACTGGAATGACAAATTTTCAGAAAGAAGCCTTACTATGAAGGCCTCGGCTATCAGAGAATTATTAAAACTTGTAGACAATCCGGAGATTATTTCACTTGCAGGTGGTATGCCTGATCCTACGCTTTTTCCTAAAGAAATAATAGCGAATATCTCAAAAGAGGTTTTCGCAAATCATGGGGGAAAAGCCTTGCAGTACGGAGCAACTGAGGGCATCCCATCGTTACGGGAAACATTAGTTAAGGAGGGAATTGATGAGGGGATTAAAAACCTGAAAAAGGAAAATCTTATTGTAACAACAGCTTCGCAGCAAGGATTAGATCTTATAGCTAAAATTTTTATAAACCCTGGGGATACTATTATCGTGGAGGCACCTTCATATGTTGGAGGACTGCAAGCATTCAACGCCTTTCAGGCTAATTTTGTTACCGTTCCACTGGATAACGATGGAATAAGAACGGACATTTTGGAGGAAAAGTTAAAAGATTTAAAGGACAAGGGAGTTAATACTAAATTTATCTATCTGATACCAAACTTCCAGAATCCTGCAGGTGTAACGCTAAGCTTTGAGCGTAGAAAAGAAGTATTGAGTCTTTCCCACAAATATAATGTTTCCATTATCGAGGATGACCCTTACGGAGAAATTCGATTCGAAGGAAAATATCTTCCCTCCCTTATTACAATGGATGAAATTGGAAACGTCATTGCGCTTAGAACGTTTTCTAAAATATTGGCCCCTGGGCTTCGCCTAGGCTGGATAATAACAAATGAGGAAGTAATTCAGAAACTTGTATTGGCAAAGCAAGCATCGGATTTATGCTCTCCATCTGCAACACAATACATCGCAGATGCATTTATAAGGCAAGGGCATATGAACAATTATCTGGATCTTGTAAGAAAAACATACAAGGAGAAAAAAGATGTAATGCTCGCATCTCTTGAAAAGTATTTTCCAAAAGGAACAAGTTGGACAAAACCTGAAGGGGGAATGTTTGTTTGGGTTACAGTTCCAGAGTATATAAACACTGATGAATTATTTAACAAAGCAATTGAGGAAAAAGTAGCATACGTAATAGGAAGTGCGTTTTACCCTCACGGAGAAGATAAACACCATATCAGGTTGAACTTCACACTGCCGAGTAAAGAACAAATAGACGAAGGAATTAAACGGCTCGGGAAATTGCTTAAGAAAGAAATACACTAATAAAAAAAGCCCTGCAATAAAGCGGGGCTTTTTTACATTCAAATATATTTTTTACTTCAGAATAATTTTACCTGCACCCTTCATAACATTTTCAAGGTAAGCATCCTCAGGCAAAGCCCCTTCAAATTGTACCTTATCATTAATGATAACTTTAGGCACAGCCTGCACGCTGTACTTTTGAGACCATTCAGGGAACTCATTTGCTTCAATCATTACACCATTAATTTTGTCATTCTCCATTGCCATTTGGTGAGCAGTTCTCACCGCTCTCGGGCAATAAGGGCAAGAAGGAGTAACAAATACAAGGATTTCGGTTGGTTCAGTTATTCTTTTTAATTCAGTTTTTGTTTTTTCAGAAAGCGATGTTTTTCCTTTAGAAGCATCCATAATATCTTCAAGAAGGGAAGAAAATTCATGTCCCGATGGTATGCCGTAGTATGAAACATTTTTATTTGTATTTTTGCCTTCAACAAAAAGCGCCGAAATCTCCTTAACCTTATATTCTGCTTCTTTCTCTTTATTGTCTTTATATACCGTCAGGCTAACCTTATCGGATAATGCAACCAATTCTTTCACAATTTCTTCCGTATATGAAAAATATTGCGAATTAAACCTCGTTACTTTGTCGCCATTTTCACCCTGAAGAAACAAAACAAGTTCTACGGGGTCTTCCAGATTTTTCTCAAAAAGTTCCTTAATGTACTTTTCATCTTTTTCTTTTAATAATTTTTCCATACATTCACCTCTTTATTTAATAGATTTTATATATTTTTCAGCAGCAAATTCTGCAATGGCACCATCACCTGCTGCAGTTATTACCTGTCTCAACGGAGTGTTTCTAACGTCACCAACTGCAAAAATACCCTTTACGCTCGTCTCCCTATTTTGGTCAGTTACAATAAAACCTCGTTCTGTAACTTTCACAATATCCTTCACAATATCGCTATTAGGAGTTGTTCCGATAGCCGCAAATATTCCATTCACCTCAATAACAGTGCTTTTGCCGGTCTTTACATTTTTTACTTCAATGCCTTCTACCTTATTGTTACCTACAACATGGGCAGGGATAGAATCCCACTGAAATTTTATTTTCAAATTTGAGAAAGCCTCATCCTGAAGCGCCTTTACTGCCCTCAACTCGTCCCTTCTATGAATAACTATTACTTCTTTTGCAAATTTAGTAAGATAAATTGCATCAGAAATTGCAGTATCTCCACCCCCTACAACAGCCACAATCTTATCCTTAAAAAATGCAGCGTCGCAGGTTGCACAATACGAAATGCCATGACCTCTAAACTTTTCTTCTTCGGGTACGGGCAGCTTTACGGGATCAGCTCCAGTTGCAATGATAATCGCTTTAGCCTTAACTTCTCCATGCGAGGCAGTTTTAACTAAAAAAATGTTATCCTGCTTTTCTATAGACCTAACCTCATCTTGTACCAATTGTGAACCAAAGCGTACTGCCTGACTTTCTATTCGCTTGGTTAGCTCCTCCCCGGAAATTCCTTCAGGGAAACCAGGATAATTTTCTACCAAGTCGCTTACTGCAATTTGCCCGCCAGAGGCAAGCCGCTCAAAAATTAAAGTTTGCAATTTACTTCTGCCTGCATATATTCCTGCAGTAAGTCCTCCAGGCCCTGCACCAATTATCAAAATATCATAGAGAAAATCATTTTTTATTTTGTTCTCTGCGTCCTCATCAACAAATACATTGCTAAAATCGTCCATAGCACCTCCTTAACAAATTATTACGAGAGTAGTATACTTTTATAGAAAATAAAGTCAATAGGTTTTATTGATTTCTTGACTTGGAAATTTCTGGTTCTATCTCACGCCACATACGTTCCAGATCATAAAACTCTCTTTTTTCGGGAAGTATAATATGGACAATAACATCGCCATAGTCCATAACAATCCAATCCCCTATATCTTTTCCTTCTTCTGAGAAAGGAATATTTCCTTTTTTCTTGAGATTAAATTTTATTTCATCATAAATTGCTCTACTATGCTCAGTTACACTTGCTGAACAGATTACAAAATAATCTGCAAGTGTGGTAAGTTTCTTAACATTTACTACTACAACATCTTCACCTTTTTTGTCCTCAATAATTTTTACAATGTAGTTTACTAAATTTTTCCCTTTCAAATTGCCTCCTAACATTTTTTATATTATATCCAATCTATTGTTTTTAGAAAAATGTTTGTTATAATAATTTGAAGAAGGAGGCCAATATGAATAGCGGAGAATTTGAAGAAGCAGTAAAGTATATTGCAGATAACCTCGAAAGTTCTGTGTTTATTGGAATTGTTGGTAAAGATGGATTGCCTGTCGCTATTATTTCCAAAGAAAATTTTGAAAGGTCAGAAACCAGCGCCGAAATTGCGAGCATATTTAATAACGTTAACAACGTTTCTAAGGTTCTTGAAATGGGAGAATTTCAGGATTTATTTTTTAATTCTGAAAAATTTGGCTGTTTAGTTATAAAGGTAAATGAAGGATATTTTCTTGCAATAATTATGCACACACCTATAAACATTGGAAGGGCACGCCTTGAGGCAAAACGTATTATGCCAAAACTGAAAGAGATGATCGAGAAATGAACGGAATATTAGAAAAACTAAAAAATACATCAGGAGTTCTTTCTGTAGTTCTCACCGACAAAAACGGAACGTTGCTTTACAGCAGTTCGAGCTTAGATGCCTCTCCTACGGTAATCGCAGGCTTGTCTAGCGCTTTGGCAGGATACTTAAACAAATTAATGGAAAACACTTCCATGGGAAAATTTACCGATACAATAATAAACGGAACGGTGGGCAGGGTCATCATCTGTCAATTAAACAATGAAAGCATTTTATCCGTATTTATGACCTCTTCCGGTAATTTGGGCCTTGTAAAATTTGCAATAACAAATACTATACAAAATTTAAATAATGTAAAATAAGGGAGCATAAAATGGAAAAATTCTACGTTACAACAGCAATTTACTATGTAAATGACAAACCTCACATAGGATCAGTTTCAGAAGCCATCGCAGCAGATGTAATTGCACGCTATAAACGGCTTAGAGGGTTTGATGTATTCTTTTCTACAGGAACCGACGAGCATGCACAAAAGATAGAAGAACGGGCACAAAAAGAAGGTATTAACCCTCAAGAATTCGTTAATAAAGCAAGTAATGTATGGAAAGAAATTTTCAGTACATTTGGAATCTCGTATGATAGATTTATAAGAACAAGCGACCTGGACCATGTTGAGGTAGTAAAGCACTTTTTTCAAAAACTTTACGATAAAGGAGACATATACCTCGGAAACTACGAGGGATGGTACTGCGTAAGGGATGCAACATTCCTCAAAGATTCTGATCTTGTCGACGGAAAATGCCCAATATGCGGAGGGCCTGTTCAAAAAATAAAAGAGCCAAATTATTTTTTTAAACTCAGCAAGTACCAGTTGCCACTTCTGAAATATTACGAAGAAAACAAGAGTTTCTTTCAACCATCATACAGATACAATGAAGTTATTAATGTAATAAAGTCAGGGCTGCAGGATGTCTCGCTTTCAAGGCTGTCTTTTAAATTTGGAATTCCAGTTCCTTTTGACCCTGACCATACAATTTACGTATGGTTTGATGCGCTGTTGAACTATCTCACATCGATAGGGTTTTTACATGACGACAACACATTTAATAAATATTGGCCGGCAGACTTGCATTTAATAGGAAAAGATATTACTCGCTTTCACGGCATAATATGGCCTGCAATGCTTATGAGCTACGGATTGCCCTTGCCAAAAACTATTTTTGCACACGGCTTCTGGAACCTTGAAGGAGAAAAAATGTCTAAATCCACAGGTAACGTAGTGAACCCTGTAAATTTTGTAAACGAGTTTTCAAAAAAAGCCAACATTAATTTAAAAACTTCAGTAGATGTACTGCGTTACTACCTTGGCAGGGAAGTTACTTTTGGGCAAGATGGGAACTTTAAAATGGACACCTTTATCTCAAGATATAACTCAGACCTTGCAAATGACTTTGGCAATCTTTTAAATAGAACAGTTTCTATGCTTTACAAATATATGGAAGGAGTAGTACCCCAATCTTCCGTAGACCCCGAAGTAACAAGCTTTATGAAAGAGAAAGAAGAAGTATATTTTGATGAAATGGACATACTTTCTTTCTCAACAGCACTTGAAGTACTGTGGGAAACAGTAAATTATTTAAACAACTACATACAAGTAAAAGCACCGTGGAAACTTAAAAATGATAAAAAATCACTCGCTACGATTCTTTATACTTTACTTGAGGGAATAAGGCATATATCCATCCTCTTATCTCCATTTATGCCTTTCACGTCAGAAAGGATCCTCTCATCCTTATCTAAAGAAGATGTGCATAGCAATGATTGGGGAGTTATAAAAAGCGGCACAAAAATTGAAAAGTTGCCCCCCGTTTTCCCAAGAATAGAAAAAGATAAACTCCAAATTGAAGCTGGAAAAGAGGAGAAAGAAACCGAAGAAAAGGAAAAGATTGATTACGAAGATTTCGCAAAGCTTGATTTAAGAGTTGCAAAAATAATTGAAGCGGAAAAAGTACCAAAATCCAAAAAACTTATTAAGCTTCGTATATCGCTGGGCAATGAAAAACGTACAATTGTGGGCGGCATCGCTTTGCACTATTCTCCTGAAGAACTTATAGGCAAAAAAATCATCATTATTAAGAATTTAAAACCAAGAAAACTTATGGGGATCACTTCCCAGGGTATGTTGTTAGCTGCATCAAATGAGGAAGGATTTTCACTGTTAGGATTGGACAAGGATGTGAAGGAAGGTTCAAAAATTAGTTAAATGTATATAGATGCACACGCACATCTTCTAAAAGCTGAATACGGAAATGACTTAAAGAATGAAATTAACACAGTAGAAAATAGCAAAATCATCTTAGTAAACAACATCGGGTATGATTTAAGCAGTTCTAAAGAAGCCATATCGCTTTCTAAAGAATATGAGTTTCTTTTCGCAACCATAGGGGTGCATCCGTATAATGCAAATGGCTTTAACGCAAAAACATTGGAAGAAATAAAAAAACTTGCAGAAAACAAAAAAGCACTCGCAATAGGCGAAATAGGATTAGATTATTTTAGGAATATCACGGATTTTTCGATGCAAAGGAAAATTTTTGAAGCACAGCTTAACCTTGCAAAAGAACTAAGCCTTCCTTTTATGATACACTCAAGAGATGCATTTAAAGATACAGTAAACATTATAAAAAAAGTGAATTATTTCAATGGTATCTTTCACTCGTTTGATTACGGAGAAGAAGAAACAAAAGAAGTCATAGAAATGGGACTTTATGTGTCTTTTTCAGGAATGATAACATTTAAAAAGAAAGAAGGATTAAGAAAAGCAGCTGGATATGCACCAATTGAAAAAGTTCTTCTCGAAACCGATTCTCCTTACCTTGCCCCTGTTCCAATGAGGGGAAAGAGAAACACGCCACTGTTCGTAAAATATGTCTATGAAAAATTCGCACTGCTTAAAGAAGTAGATATTGAAACACTTTCTAAAAGAATCTTACAAAATTTTGAAACGTTATTTAAAAGAAGCAAAATTTACTTAGATACGGCAAGGAGGTAATATGTTCAAAATTCTTAAAAAAGAAAATCTTGCTCCACAGCTAATTTTTATGAAAGTAGAAGCACCGCTCATAGCAAGAAAGGCAGAACCAGGACAATTTATAGTGATTAGGGCAAACGAAAAAGGCGAAAGAATACCGCTTACAATTGCCGATTTCAATAGAGAGGAAGGTACAATCTCAATAGTATTCCAAAAAATTGGGAAAACCACAAATTTTCTCGGAACAAAAAGAGAAGGCGAATACATATCTGACATACTTGGCCCGCTGGGTAATCCCACAGAAATAGAGAACTTCGGCACTACAATAGCTATTGGCGGAGGGGTAGGAATTGCACCTGTTTACCCATTATCCAGAAAATTAAAAACAAAAGGAAATAATGTAATTTCGATAATAGGGTACAGATCCAAAGATTTCGTATTCTGGGAAGAGAAAATGAAAAGTGTTTCAGATACTCTATATATAGCAACAAACGACGGAAGCTACGGAGAAAAAGGGTTCGTAACGAACGCCCTTAAAAAGTTAATAGACAAGGGGACAAAAATAGACCATATATTTGCCATTGGCCCTGCCATTATGATGAAAGCAGTTGCAGACCTTACAAGAGAGTACAAAATACCCACGACTGTAAGTTTAAATTCACTGATGGTATGCGGTATGGGAATGTGTGGCGCTTGCAGAGTAACAGTTGGTGGAGAGACAAAATTTACCTGCGCCGACGGGCCGGATTTCGACGCACACCTTGTAAACTTTGAAGAGCTTATGCAGAGATTAAACACATACAAAGAAGAAGAAAAGATTTCTTTTGAAAAGTGGAAAGAAGAGGTGAAATACTATGGAAATTAAAAAGAAAAGTGTTCCGATGAATGAGCAGCTTCCGGAAACGAGGAGGCGCAATTTTCTTGAAGTACCACTTGGATATACGAAAGAACAGGCAATATTAGAGGCGTCAAGATGTTTGCAATGTCCTACGCATCCCTGCATAGACGGATGCCCTGTACATATAAACATTCCTGCATTTATCAAGGAGATTAAACAAGGGAACCTCCAAGAAGCAATAGATATTATTCACGAATCAAATTTACTGCCGGCAGTCACGGGAAGGGTATGCCCCCAAGAAGACCAGTGCCAGGCTGTATGCATTATGGGGAAAGTAGGTGACCCCATTTCAATAGGTAGGCTAGAAAGATACGTTGGCGACTGGGAACTTGAAAACAGAAAAAAAGGTAAGTTTACTCTCCCTCGGAAAGAGCCGCTCAAAAACAAAAATGTTGCAGTTGTAGGTTCTGGGCCTGCCGGGCTTTCCTGTGCAGCAGATTTAGCGCGAATGGGATATGATGTGACAATCTTCGAGGGATTTCATAAAACAGGCGGGGTGCTTACCTACGGTATACCTGAATTCAGACTTCCCAAATGGATCATAGAGGAAGAAGAGAAACTGTTTAAAAAAATCGGCGTGAATTTTCAAACAAACGCATTAATAGGAAGAACTCTTACAATCAAAGAACTTATGGATAAAGGATATGAAGCAGTTTTTATTGGTGTTGGGGCAGGGCTTCCTCACTTTATGCACATACCTGGGGAGAATCTGAATGGGATTTACTCTGCGAACGAATTTCTAACAAGGGTAAATCTTATGAAAGCATATAAGTTCCCGGAATATGATACGCCCATAAAAGTAGGAAAACGTGTCGCAGTAATTGGTGGAGGAAACGTTGCAATGGATTCAGCACGAACTGCACTAAGACTTGGTGCGGAACATGTATATCTTATATACAGACGTTCAAGAAAAGAAATGCCCGCAAGAGAAGAAGAGATAGTACATGCAGGAGAAGAAGGAATTGAGTTCAATCTATTAACGAACCCAGTGCGTTACATAGGAGATGAAAAAGGATTCGTAAAACAGGTGGAATGCATAAAAATGAAGCTTGGAGAAGAAGATGCATCCGGTAGGAGAAGACCAATACCAATAGAAGGTTCAGAGTTTAAAATGGACATTGACCAGGCAATAGTAGCAATAGGAACAACGCCAAACCCAATAGTACCAAAAACAACCGAAGGATTGAAAACAGGAAAACATGGAATTATATGGGTAGACGAAAACCTGCAAACATCCGTTAGTGGGGTATTCGCAGGAGGAGATATTGTAACTGGCGCAGCAACGGTAATTACGGCGATGGGAGCAGGCAGAAAAGCTGCAGCCTCAATTGATAAATATATAAGAGAGAAACTATAAAATGGAAGACGCCTTGCTGTGGGAAAAACTTCCGGATAAAAAAGTACGGTGTAATCTCTGCCACTTTCACTGCATTATTCCTGAGGGAAAAAGTGGAATATGTAAGGTAAGGGTTAATAAAGATGGCGAACTAAAAACAATTCTTAATTCTTACACTTCTTCTCTGTCATTGGACCCCATCGAGAAAAAACCACTTTACCACTTCTATCCAGGAACAAACGTCTTATCGCTTGGAACATGGAGTTGTAACTTCAGGTGTAGAGGATGCCAGAATTATGAACTTTCACGAACATTCCCCACAGAGGAAACTATTGCTTCAATCAGCAAAAAAATTTCTCCGGAAGATGCAGTACTCCTTGCAAAAAAGTATGGAGCTTCTGGAATTGCCTGGACATACAACGAACCTACAATATGGTTCGAATACACATTGAAAAGTGCGATTGCTGCAAAGAAAGCAGGCCTATACACGGTTTACGTAACAAATGGCTCAATGACAGAAGCCGCTCTCGACCTAATTGGACCATACTTAGACGCCTTCAGTGTTGACATCAAGGCATTTTCAGACGAAAGTTACAGGAAAATCACCCCTATATTTGATTGGCATAAAGTACTTGATACAATTACATACGCCAAAAACAAATGGAACATACACATAGAAATCGTAACTAATATTGTCCCCAAAGTAAATGATAGTAATGAAGAGATGAAAAACCTCGCAAGGTGGATAAAAAATAATTTAGGCAAGAGAACGCCCTGGCACGTAACAAGATTTTTTCCTTACCTTGAATTTTCCAGTTTACCTCCAACACCAATAGAAACATTGGAAAGAATTCACGACATCGGGATAAGCGAGGGGCTGGAGTTCGTGTATGCGGGAAACATATTGGGACACCCATATGAAAATACATACTGCCCAAAATGTAAAAGGCCCGTAATAGTGAGAAATGGTTTTAAAATCGGTGAAAAACATACACACAATGGAAAATGTGATTTTTGCGGGGAGGACTTAAACATCATTGAATAAAAAGAACGTTGTTACGATTTTATCCTATATTTTTATAGCGATTGTCATAGTTGTTGCTTTTACGCAATTTAGACCAAGTACGGAAAAAGCTGCTACATCGGAAATTTACAGTATGAATACAATAGTAAACATTTCTATCTACGGGCAGGATAAAGAAAAAGCAATGCAAAATGTAATAAACGAGATACAAAAGATAGATAAGCTGGTGGATGATTTTTCAAAAGAATCAGATGTGTATAAAATAAACGAAAATGCAGGGGTAAGACCTGTAAAAGTAGACCTAATTACAATGGATATGATAAATAAGGCATTTGATATTGCTAAAGAAACAGATGGCGCCTTTGACCCAACCGTGTATCCACTTTCAAAACTATGGGGATTTAAAAGCGGAAATTTTCGTATTCCTCCAAAAGAAAAAATTGCCCAAACTCAGAAACTTGTTTCATACAAAAACATAAAAATCGATAAGCAAAACAGCACTGTATTCCTTCCACTGAAGGGAGAAGGTATAGACCTCGGGGGAATAGCAAAAGGATACACGCTGGATAAAATAAACGAAATACTATCTACTTACAATATAAGCAGGGCGTTAATCAATATGGGAGGAAACATACTCACTTATAAAA
>WFSP01000046.1 GCA_015485995.1 Caldisericales bacterium
GTGTATCATATGAATGATCCCGAGGTTTTTTATAACAAAGAGGATAGATGGGCAATTGCAAAAGAAAAGTATAGGGATGCTACGCAACAAGTGCTCCCTTACTTTGTGATTATTGAAAACAAGAAAACAGGAAAACCGGAGTTTGTATCAATATATCCTTTTACTCCTTATGGTAAAAGCAATCTCATTGCACTTGCCATTGCTCAGTGTGACCAGCCTAATTACGGTAAAGTAGCGGTTTATCAATTTTCCAAAGATAAATTGTACTATGGATCTCTTCAGATAGAGGCAAGAATAGATCAGAACTCGGAAATTTCCAAGGTCTTGACGCTTTGGAACCAACAAGGTTCGGAGGTAATAAGAGGCAACTTACTTACACTGCCAATAAATGACTCACTCCTTTATGTTGAGCCTATATATCTTCAGGCCAGTGCCAGTAGATTTCCTCAGCTGAAAAAGGTTGTTCTTGCTACACAAACGAAACTTGTATGGGGCGATACATTTGATGATGCTCTAAATCTACTTTTCTCTGGCTATACTCCTTCGGAAGGGGAAACAGGGACGAGTATAAACACACAAACTGAAAAACAGCTTATAAGTAGTGCTTACGACCATCTTCAAAAATATAAGCAGTATGTGAGTAACGGCAAGTTTGATCTTGCAGGAAAAGAACTTAATGCTTTACAAGACATTCTTGATAAACTAAATGAGCAGCAGCCTGCGAAACCGTAATTCGAGGAAAGGAGAATAAAAATTATGTTTCACATTGCAAATAGTGAACAGATAAAAAAGGGACTTACAACAGATATTTATTTTATACGGACTAAAGAAATTCTTGAAAAGAAGAACATAAGGAAAAAAGTAGTTGCAGAATTTACTACTCATTCATTAAAGTATCCTTGGAACGTGTTCACGGGAGTTGATGAAGTGTCAGAGCTTTTAAAAGGTATACCTATAAATGTATGGGTAATGCCGGAGGGCACTGTTTTTCCTTCGAAGGATGCAAACGGAACACCCATACCCGTTATGGTTATAGAAGGCATTTATTCTGACTTTGCAATTTATGAAACTCCACTGCTTGGTTTGATTTGTGAAAACTCTGGCATAGCTACGAAAGCCTCAAGAATTAAAAAAGTAGCATGCAGTAATACAGTGCTTTCTTTTGGCATACGGAGAATGCATCCTGCCATTGCCCCTATGATCGATAGAGCTGCTTATATAGGTGGATGTGATGGTGTTTCAAGTATTATTGGTGCGGAAACTATTGGAAAAAAGCCTACCGGAACGATACCGCATGCCCTTATTATTAATCTAGGAAGCGGAGCAAATGCAGTAAAAGCGTTTGATGAATACGTTGATCCGGGTGTGCCTCGCATTGCACTGGTAGATACGTATGGTGATGAGAAATTAGAAGCAGTTCAAGCAGCAGAAGCGGTAAAAGAGAAACTTTACGGGGTGCGGCTTGACACGCCGCGTTCAAGGCGTGGATCGTTCCCTGACATTATAAGGGAAGTTAAATGGGAATTAAAGATTCGTGGCTTTAAACATATCCAGGTAATTGTTTCAGGAGGATTAGATGAATATACCATTCCCGAGCTTATAGATGCAGGTGCTGATGGTTTTGGAGTTGGAACCTCAATTTCAAATGCCGGTACGATAGATTTTGCGATGGATATTATAGAGATGGAAGGAAATCCTGTTGCAAAGCGTGGAAAGTTCGGTGGAAGGAAGAGGACATGTAGAAGACTCGAAAATGGAAAATATATGTATAATGTGCTGCCCTTTAGCGAAAGTTGCAATGGAGAAGAACTCCTAAAACCACTTATAAAAAATGGTGAAATCATTAGAGATTTGCCCGATGTGGACGTGATCAGAGGTTATGTGCTTGAACAATTGAAACATTTTGAAAAAGTTTAATGGGATTATTTAACGAGAATAACAAACAAAAATTTTTGCCACCTTTGGCTGATAGAATACGTCCTAACACTTTGGATGATTTTGTTGGCCAACATATGCTTATTGGAGAAAATGGCCCGCTTGGAAGAATGATACGGAGCGGGCGTATTTCTTCATTTCTCATTTACGGTCCCCCTGGAGCAGGTAAAACAACTATTGCAATGATCGCCACAAAAAATTTAAGAAGAATAGTCATATCTGCTACAACAGCACATATTAAGGACGTGAAACACTTGATAAATACAATGAAGAAAGAGAAAACGTTTTCAAATGTGCAGCCCGTTCTGATTGTAGATGAAATCCAGCATTTTAATAGAAAAGAACAAGATGTTTTCCTTGAAGCGGTAGAAAAAGGGGATATTATTCTCATTGCCCTTACCACGGAGAATCCCTCTTTTTATATAAATTCAGCACTCCTTTCACGCCTTTCTATCTTTTCTTTTTCAAAGCTTTCGGAAAAAGATATCAAAGTATTGTTGCGCAGGGCCATTAAAAAGGATGAATACCTTAAAGATTTTATAATAGATGAAGAAGTATTGCAAAAAATTGCCAAAATCTCTGACGGAGATGCCCGCAAGGCATTAAACTCGCTTGAATCTATTACAACAAATGCGAGAAAAAAAGAGATTGTTGAAGCAGACATAAAAGATATTCTTGTACATATA
>WFSP01000047.1 GCA_015485995.1 Caldisericales bacterium
GTATTTATTAGAGAACTCTATTACTTTTAATCTAAACTGTGCAGTTTTACTCGTAGAGAATAACGATGCACTCCTTAGGTGTGCTGCTGTACTATCAGATAGAGGCAATACTTTTCCTTTTAGCATCTTGTTTGTTTTGCTAATACTGTTTCCTTTTATGTTTCTTCTTTCATATACATACCGGTAATCATCATTAAACATTTTCTTTAACCTCCTGTATATGTGTATAGCTTTCATTTATTCTTTTGTCCAGTATATCACATTTACAAGAGTCTCATATGTTTCTGAACTTATGCATGTGAGGTAATGTGGCGCTTTTGCTTGTTTAGCCTTGATTTTTTCGGGAAATTTGTTATCATTCATTTGGACTTTTTTGCGGAGAGATGACCGAGCGGTTGAAGGTGCACGCCTGGAGAGCGTGTGCGGGCCGAAAGCCTGCCGTGGGTTCGAATCCCACTCTCTCCGCCATTTTTATATTTTGGAAATGCGGTTAAAATTATTTGTGTGAAAATTTTTTCTTAGGAGGTTTCTAATGGAAAGTATTGCTGTATTCGGTTTGGGCTTCGTGGGCCTTCCGCTTTCGCTGACGTATGCAATGTTTGGCGTTCGTGTTTATGGAGTTGATGTAGATAAGGAATACGTAAAAAAGTTAAATAATTTTAACACTCATATACTTGAAAATTATAAAGGGCAAACAATTCAGCAAATCTTGCAAGAAAATATTACAAAGGGTTTATTTGTTCCAACTACCTCTGCGCAAGAAGCGATGGGGAAAGCTAAAAATATTATTGTGACTGTTGGAATTCCAATAGAAAACGGACTTCTAAAAAAAGAGATTTTTTCAAATGCAATCCACACAATAGGAAAATATCTTAAGAAAGGAGACCTCGTGCTTATCCGCTCAACTGTCCCGCCCGGTACTACGAGAAATGTAGTAAAACCTATTTTGGAGAAAGAGAGCAAACTCGTTTGTTGTCAGGACTTTTTTCTTGCCTATTCTTCTGAGCGCATTGCTGAAGGGCGTGCATTCGAAGAATTCCAAACAATGCCTGTTGCAGTGGGTGGAATGGACGAGAAGAGTAAAGAAAAAGCTGAGAATTTGCTTTCTATAATTAACAAAGAGAAAATTTTTCTTACCTCTTCCCCTGAAGTTGTAGAGATTTCTAAGCTTATAGAAAATAGCTCGCGTGATGTAAATATTGCTCTATCTAACGAAATTGCAACACTCACTGAAAAAGTAGGAGTCGATATGCTTGAAGTAATTGCTGTTGCAAATACGCATAAAAGGGTAAATCTGCTCACCCCGGGGATAGGTGTCGGAGGGCATTGTATTCCTTACTCTTCATTGTATATTTTTGATAAAACAGATGAAATGAAACTTCCGATGAACCTTCTTCATACGGCTCGTGAAATAAACGATTCTCGTCCACTTGACGTTATGAATATTATTGAAGAAAAGCTGAAAGAAACAGGAAAATCTGTTGAAAATGCCAATTTTTCGATTATAGGGGTTGCAATGAAGGATAATTCATCGGATATTTCTGAAAGCCCCGCGATGAGACTAAAGGATATAATTCTGCAGAAGGGTGGTAATGTTAAGTGGTTTGACCCGAACGTAAAAGGCAATTTCCCGTTGAAAGTTTCCTCGCTTGATGAAGCGTTAAATAATGCTGATGTAGTGATTGTTCCCATAAAGCAAAACAATATTAATTTTGATTTAAATAGGGCTACGGCTCTTGTCAGAAAAAATGCAATATTGTTTGATGCAAGAAGAATTTTAAATAAGGATTTTGCGTTGAAGAAGGGGCTTATTTATTTAACTGTATGAGGATTTATATTGCGGATGTACCTGTTGATAATCTTACGGAAGATGAGGCTACTCGCAAGATTGATACTTTTTTATCAGGAAATAAACCGCGTTTTGCAGTAGCTATAAACCCTGAAAAGATTATGAAAGCATGCAGGGAAGATGAATTGCAGCATATCATACAAAGCAGCGACTTGAATTTTGTGGACGGTATTGGAGTAATATGGTCTTCGAGGATATTCTACGGTGAGCGTTTTAAAGAGCGAATACCCGGAATTGATTTGTTTCTGGATGTCCTGCTCCTTGCAGAGAGAAAAAAATACAGCGTATTTTTACTTGGTTCAAAAGAAAGTACTATTCAAA
>WFSP01000048.1 GCA_015485995.1 Caldisericales bacterium
AAAGTAGCAATAAATGGATTAGGTAGAGTTGGAAGACAGGTTTTTAAAAGAATGTTTGATACCTTTCCTGAATTGGAAATTGTGGCAGCAAACGACTTATTTCCAAATGACCAGTTAGCATTTCTTTTAAAGCACGACACTAACTACGGCGAATGGAAAAGAGATATTCAGGTTGGGGATGGTTATATTACAGTAGATGGAAAGAAAGTTGTTATGCTTGCAGAGAGAGACCCGATGAAACTCCCCTGGAAAGCTCTCGGTGTAGATATAGTAATTGAATCAACGGGAGTTTTTAGAGAAAGAGCAAAAGCAGAAATGCATTTAAAAGCGGGTGCAAAGAAGGTTATTATCACAGCTCCCGCAAAAGGAGAAGATATTACAATTGTTCTCGGAGTTAATGACAAACTACTTGACCCTGCAAAACATACCATCATTTCCAATGCATCTTGTACAACAAACAGCATTGCGCCAGTGATAAAAGTACTTCAAGACAAAATAGGCATTGAAACCGGCTATCTCTCAACAGTTCATTCTTACACGATTGACCAGAAGCTTCTGGATTCCCCGCATAAAAAAGACTGGAGAAGAGCAAGAGCTGCAGCCGCAAACATTGTGCCTACAACAACAGGTGCAGCACAGGCAGTTACTCTTGTAATTCCTGAACTAAAAGGAAAACTGGATGGTATGGCAATAAGAGTGCCTACTCCAACAGTTTCCATCACTATTTTTGATGCAGTAATGAAGAAGAATACAAGCGTAGAAGAAATAAATGCAATTATGAAAGAAGCACACGAGACATATATGAAAGGAATTCTTGGTTACTCCGAAGAGCCACTTGTATCTATGGACTACAAAGGTACTACATACTCAGGAATTGTTGATGCTTTAACTACAAAAACAATAGGCAACCTTGCCCATGTTGTAAGTTGGTACGATAACGAATGGGGATATTCCTGCAGAGTAGTTGACCTTACAAAATTACTTGCAGATAAAGCCGGATTTTAGAAAATGATGGGAGCGTGCAGATGAGCAAAAAAACAATTAAAGACGTAGAGGTTGTACATAAAAAAGTCCTTGTAAGAGTTGATTTTAATGTACCGCTTACCCCGGATAGGAAAGTGCTTGATGACTTTAGGATAAAAGCAGCGCTTCCTACTATAAAATACCTTAAAGATAACAATGCAAAGGTAATTTTAATGAGCCATCTTGGAAGACCAAAAGGTAAGGTTGTGGAAAATCTAAGATTGGACCCAGTTGCAAAAGAATTATCGGATTTAATCGGTACACCTGTAAAAAAATTAGATGACTGTACAGGAGAAGACGTTAAAAAAGCAGTTGATTCTATGGAAGACGGAGATATTATCCTTTTAGAAAACCTGCGTTTCCATAAAGGTGAAAAAGAAAATGACCCTGACTTTGCAAAGGAACTTGCTTCTCTTGGCGACCTATATGTAGATGATGCTTTTGCGACAGCACATAGAATTGCAGCATCAACAGTGGGTATAGCCTCTTATCTTCCGGCAGTTGCTGGATTTTTAATGGAGAAAGAAATCAGAGTTCTTACAAAAGTGCTCACTGCACCGGAGCACCCATTTGTAGCTATTTTAGGCGGAGCAAAAGTTTCGGATAAAATTAGCGTAATAGAAAATTTAATGGATAAAGTAGATGAGTTTCTTATAGGAGGAGGAATGTGTTTTACCTTCTTGAAAGCAAAAGGCTACAAAATTGGGTATTCACTTTGTGAAGATGAAAAAATTTCATTTGCTAAAAAACTAATGAATGATGCGAAAAATAAAAATACAAAAATAGTATTTCCATCAGATGTAATCTCTGTCCCTGAGGTAAAAGCAGAAGCGCCTTCCAAAGTAGTTGATATAGAAGAAATTCCAAATGACGGAATAGGCGTAGATATAGGGCCAAAAACAATTGAGCTTTTTGAAAGAGAACTTGCTAAAGCAAAAACTATTATCTGGAACGGGCCCCTGGGAGTATTTGAAATAGAAGAATTTGCAAAAGGGACGTACAGCATCGCAGAATTCATTGGCAAATTAACAAATGTTACTGCAGTTGCAGGAGGCGGTGAAACAGCAGCGGCTCTAAGAAAATTTGGAGCAGATAAAAAAATTACGCATGTTTCAACCGGTGGAGGTGCTTTTCTTAAATTTCTTGAAGGCAAATCTTTGCCAGCGATAGATGCTATAGAAGAAAAGTAAAAAATTTGATTAAAAAGACTTGAAATAAAAACCTAAATTCGTATAATATGAGCGTAAGCGAGGTAAAATGAGATGACAACAGGATCAATAATAGTAATTAGTTTGGATGTAATTTTTGCAGTAGGTGCAACACTTTCGATTTTATTTATGAGCCCAAAAGGTGCAGGGCTAGGTGCAATTTCCGGTGGTGCAACAGTGTTTCATTCAAAAAGCGCCAAAGATGCACTGCTTGACAAATTAGCAACGATTTTTTCCATTGCATTCGTTCTTACATCAATTTATTTAGCGGTATTTAAAGTATTTTAAATTAAAAAAGTGCCGGGATGGCGGAATTGGCAGACGCGTACGTTTAAGGGGCGTATGTGGAGACACGTGTGGGTTCAAGTCCCACTCCCGGCACCATTTTTTAGGGCGGATAGTTCAGCGGTAGAACGCTTGCCTTACACGCAAGAAGTCAGAGGTTCGAACCCTCTTTCGCCCACCACTACTAAGTAAGGCCGAGGTAGCTCAGCTGGTAGAGCAGGGGACTGAAAATCCCCGTGTCGGCGGTTCAACTCCGTCCCTCGGCACCACCTTTCTAAAAGCAGTGACGAGATGTTGAAATAATAAAAGGTATATTACGCACTTAACCTTACTCGGAAATACAAAAGATAGACAATTCCATCAGAAATAATCTATAAAAATTTAATTAAATTCCTGGATATTTAATTAAAGCAAAACTTTTGTATGTACACCTAACAAGTCATCGCATAATACAAATTTCACTCTTTATAACTTTATAGGATTATAAATATTGTTCTTGAATTTCTTGGGGATGATTCCCGTCTTTTAGTTAACTTTACCGTATATCACATGCGAATTTTAATGGTTTTGGAAGTATAGAAATCACACGTAAAAACAAGGTTTTTAAGTTACCACAAAAAGGAAAACGTATCGGGTGTGGTGGCGGCGGGGGGATTCGAACCCTCGACACTCCGGGTATGAGCCGGATGCTCTAACCTCTGGGCTACGCCGCCATCTATGGCTTCATTTTTCTCTTTAGCCTTCTTTTGTAATCAGTAAGTGAAGACTGAGAATCTTTTAAAAACTTTTTCATCTTGAGCTCAAATCCGTCTTTTCTTTCCTTTTTGAGCTCTTTTTCATCTACCCTTCTTACAAACGAAAGGTTTAACTTACCTTTTTTCTCTTTTCCAATAATCCTTACCGCTACTTTTTCGCCTACATCAACGAAAGTATGGACATCTTCTACAAATTCACTATCAAACTGTGATATATGTATCAGCCCAATACCACCTTCATCTAATTTTACAAAAGCGCCGTAAGGCATAATTCTTACTACAATTCCAATTTGTTCTTCTTTGCTCATACACCCCTATAATATTATTTATTTTTGAAAAAGATGCAAGAGTTTATAGAGCATTTTTTGAAAAAAGTTTCTACTTTCTTTTGCATTATTTATGTTTTCGCTGTTTTTAGGTTTGTTAAAATTGAAATAAATAACCGTTTCGCCTTTCTTTGCAAGCATTAAGTCTTCTCTTGCATGTTTTTCTATGAATGCATCAGTGGAAGCATTCTTTATCTGATAAGTAAGCCAGTTATTTTCGTCTTTTAACTGCTGAATTTGGTTTTCAAGGGCTTTTACTCTCTTGCTGTCCTCAATATAAGAATCGATATTAACAAATGCAAATACGCTTGCCTTTGCAAGAAGAGCGACAATAAGAATAAGAAAAATTAAGTGTTTCTCATTTTTCATATTTAAATAATATGTAAATTCAAAGTCCTGTCAATTCGCCCACTAATGAATAAAGGGCCGCATAATAAGGTATAAAGAAATATATCCTGCAGTAACTGCAGCAAGGGTAAACGGCACACCAATTTTGGCAAAGTCTCCAAAGCTTACGTAATGGCCCTTTTTCCTTAACAAACCTGTTGCAGCAATGTTTGTTGAAGCGCCAATGGGTGTTAGGTTTCCACCAAGAGTTGCACCAATCAGCAAACCAAACAGAAAAAGTTCCTGGGGCGCATGCAAAAAAACAGCCATACTGCCTACAATAGGAAGCATTGTAGCAACATATGGAACATTATCAATGAAAGCAGAAAAGAATACAGAGCCCCATACAATAATTGTGTAACCAATAAATATGCTGCCCTGGGACAGATTGGAGATAAAGCTTGCAATATCACCTACAATCCCCACGTTAACAAGCCCTTTTATTATAATAAACAGCCCTATAAGCAAAAGGATGGTTTCCCAATCCATTTCTTTAAAAACTTCTTTTACCATAAAAACCTTTTTCTTTAAAATTTCATATGCAACACCAATTGCAAGAAAAGCAACACAGATTAAACCATTGATATTTTTGTAGGGTAGGAAGGAAGCGACAATAAGTGCAGCAACCATCAATAAGGCAAGAACTCCCGGGAACCAATCTTTAACGACTGTGCGTTCTTTCAAGCGGATAGGCTGTTTTTTCCTTCTAAAGATGTACAACAAAATTAAGGCTGCGGCAAGTGCGCCTATCTCCGTAGGGACAGCAATACTGAGGTGATGGTTGTACCAAAAAAAATCAAGGAAATTCATATGTGCATATCCAGCAAGCAACATTGATGTAGGGTCGCCAACAAGCGTTGCAGCACCTTGCAAATTAGATGATACTGCAATAGAGATGATCGCAGGTATGGGGGATATTCCAATCCGCTCACATATAGAAAACGCAACAGGAGCAACTAAAAGAAGAGTGGAAACATTTTCTGCAAATGCTGAAATTATTCCCGCAAAAACTGCCAGGGCAAAAATTGCCATTTGGACATTCGGCATTTTATCAATAATTTTATCTCCGAGGAATGCAGGTATCCGTGAGTCAATGAGTATCGTGACAACACCCATTGTTCCAAAAAGAATCCCAAGGACATTCCAATTTACAGACGGGACAAAACTATGAAAAGGAACAACATTTACAATAATAAAAATTCCAGCAGCGACTAAAGCAATAAAGTGACGAATTTTTGGCTTAACAACTAAAAGTATATACGTTAACACAAAAACAACTGATACAAATAGTTTACTATTCATTAATAGAGGCTCTTTCGAGGTTTTCCTGAGGCGGGAATAACGTCTTTAAAAGGATAGGAACTACAATAGCAGAAAGCACAACGTATGTAATCGTCACTGAGACAAGCTGTGAACCTATAAGCTGTGAGAAAATATTCTGTCCGTACGCAAAAGTTACAATAACGAGAGCTACTTCCATTTCCGGCATCATACCAACACCTACTCTTACTGCGTCTTTAGGCTTTAGACCGCTAAGGAACGAACCCAATCCGCAGCCAAGAAATTTGCCAGTAAGCGCAAGAGGTATCAACCAGAAGAATTTAACGTCAATTTGTGTAAACATCCTAAAATCAAAAAGAGTGCCTACCTTAACAAAGAACATCGGAACAAAAACGGCCCTTGCGATATAATTTAATGGCCTGTCAATTACCTTTTTCTCAGGTGTCATCCCAATTAAAAGGCCTGCAAAATATGCTCCTGTAATAGGCGCAAGCCCAACTTCTCTTGCAAGGACAGCTATAAGCAAACCAAAGCCGATTGCAAGCGAAATAATTGCATAAGGAGAATGCATTTTCTCGTGCGCAAATTTCATATATTTTTGAACCGGCCCTAATGCAAGCACAATTACAACAAAAGTAAATATTAAAAATCCCACTATAAGACCTGAAATAGTTTGAGTACCTAAAACAAATGTTAGCACAAGGATACCGATAATGTCATCAATTACAGCGGCTGTAATAATAGTTGTCCCTGCATTTGACCTTAATTGCTTTAAATCCATTAATGCCCTCACCGTAACACCAACGCTTGTTGCAGTAAAAATAGCGCCAACGACAAGTGCCTGCTTACCTTGAAAGTGCATAACTTTAATTGCAAATAAAGCGCCAAATATAAAAGGCAGAGTAACACCTAAGCTTGCAGTTGAAAGCCCCCTTTTACCACTCCTTTTTAAATCGCTTATATTTGTTTCCATTCCTGCAATAAAAAGAAGTAAGATGATGCCAAGATTTGCAAAAAGTTCAAATGCCTCTCCTGTAAGGTGAACTTTATATGTAAAAGTATGCCCAAGGTAAGTTAAGTTTATTGCAGGGATATAAGTCATTATTAGGGCAAACAAAATACCGGTAAACAACTCTCCGAGGACTGCCATCTGTTTGAGGCGTACCAATAATTCCCCAAAGAGTTTTGAAACAATCAGTGCAAGTGCGATATCAAGAATATCCATAATTCTTTACGAATTTCTATCTATCCAAGTAGCCACAAGTTCAAGAATATTTAAATCTCCAATCACATGCATTTTATCGTCCACTACGGGAAGCTCTTTTAAATCCTCTGCAAACATTTTTTGGAAAGCAATCCGTAAGTTATCAGTTTCCTTGACATAAACAGGAGGAAGCATAATATCTTCAGCAGTGATGTCCTCTAAGGGTTTAATTGCTTTATAGTATAAAAACTCATCCGGAACATACTCGTAAAACAGATACTGAGTAAAATTTATTACGGGTATAATTCCAAGCAACTTATTGTCGCTGTCCACAACATAAACACTTCTTGTTTTTGGATCAGCAACAATTGCCTTTGCAATCTCCATAGGGCCTGCTTCCTTTCTCACCGTAGAAGCTTCCTGTGTAATTAAGTTGCGCATTGATTTTACAGTGATTCTTTTCATTTCTTATTTCCCCCCTCATTCGGAATTTCTCCTGCAAGACCAAACGTAAGCTGTGTAATTGGCGGGCCAATTACTTCGAGTACAAGCGTTGTCGCAATGATAACGGTCATTATATAATTCCCAGCTTGCGGAAAATACGCCTTTCCTAAAATTGCCATGCCTAATGCAACACCGGCCTGTGGCACAAGGCCCAATCCTACGAATTTACGTACTGTGTCAGGTGCTTTTGAAAGCGTTGCTCCAGTCGTAGCCCCAAGATACTTTCCTGTAAACCTCATAACAATATATATAGCACCAACAAGCCCAATGCTGGTAATCGCTTTAAGGTCAAATCCAGCACCAACAATAACAAATAGTACAAGCATTAATGGCTCTGCAAAAAACTCCACTCCCTCAAAATATGTGCTTTCGTCCGTAGAAAAGTTTACAACTACAGCCCCAAGAGCCATACAGGCAAGTAATGGTGAATAATGCAAATACATTGCTATCCCTGCAGTTAAAGAAATAAAGGCCAAAGTATAAATAAGCCTATATCCTTTCGTATGAATGAATCTCGCAAGATAAGAAAACACAAACCCGATTGCAGCGCCGATTCCAAGCGTATAAACAATTTCAAGCAGCGCACCCAGAATCATTTTTGCAGGTGAAATGTTTGCACCGATACCTGATTTCATCTGAATTGCCAACACCATTGATATAACAAAAATAATTAGGCCCCAGGCGTCATCTATCGCAACCGTACCAAGCAAAACACTTGTTACAGGCCCCCGGGTCCTGTACTGCCTTGACACCATAAGTGTGGATGCAGGATCAGTAGCAGCTGCAAGGGCCCCAAAAAGCAAAGCTATATAAAGCGGTTTATGCAAAAACAAAAAAACGCCAAGCGTTACAAATAGCCAGGCACCACTTGCCTCAAGCATCGAAACAAAAAGAATTTGCTTCCCCGTCTTTTTAAATACAGAATACGAAAAGTTACGGGAAATCATAAATGCTACAATACTAAGAACAAAATTTGCAATTAAATCAGAATTATTGAGAAATTTAGCAGGAACGAGATGAAAAACATAAGGACCCATAATAATACCCATTATGATATAACCCGTAACATAAGGCAACTTAATCTTCTCAATGAGAAGAGCTGCAAACAATCCCAAAATTAACATTACTCCAAAAGAAAAAATTAAATTCATATATTCGCCTCCAACAAAACTATGCGTTCACAGCAGTATAATATAAACCATTTTGAAAAAAAATAAAGGCTATTATAATAACCTGTGATGAAAAAAAACGTTATATTTATAATAGTAATAAGCTTATTTTTTAGCATTTTTCCTTTTAAAAGTATTGCAGGCGGAAACAACCAAAATTTGGCACATAGTAGCTTTATATTGAACGGGCTTATCGTTTCGCACATACCTGCAAGTGATTTACTTTCCAAAAATAGCAATGCAGAAATCGGACTGGAAAAAGTAGATAATGCTTATGACCTTAAACGGCAAGAATATTTCTGTAATTCAAATACAATACCTCTTTTTGCAAAAGTAAACCTGCTTTCACAAAAATTTACCGCTAAAAAAGCGCTCACTGTTTTCGATTTAAAAAAAATGTATGATAATCTTCCACAAAACGATTATTACGAGAGAGAAAGAATCATCGGCACAATAAGTTCAGGTATTTATAAAAATAATGTTCCCCTTTCTTTCTCTAAAAAAACTCCTCCCGTTATAAATATTAAATATAAGAAGGTCAGCGCCGGAAAAAAGACTTCTTACATCCCAATAAGAGTCATCTCCGAAGCAAATACGGTTGATACTTATTTTCTTTTAGATCCTTTTGCAAAACCGCTAAATGAAAGATTGAACGGATTTGATATCGCAAGGGCATACGATGTAGAACCTTGTTTTTCAAGCACAATCGCAGAGAGGAAAAGTTCAAATAACAATATGCTGGATTTTACTGGGTTTTACGTGGATGTTCCTTCAAACCTTGTGGATAGTTCATACTATAAAACTGCGGAAGAAACGCTAAAAAAATTTCAAAGTTTCATCCATAAAAAGGGAAAGCTCCTTATAGTAGAAAACCTCGACGAATCGACGTATAAATTAGGGCAATACGGAGATATCATAGGCGTTAGCTGCAATGATCCAACTCTTCTTGAAAAGACAAGGAGCGCGTTTCCCAATAAGCTTATCTTTGCAACGATAAATACAAATTTTGATAAGAAAAATTTAGAACAAATTCTTAAAACACTTTCTTTGTTTGGCATATATCCCGATTTTGGAAGAAATAAAAAAAGCGGAGATTTTGTTTATTACGAAAACGAATTCAAAGACAATATAGGAATGATAAATAAATACCTTAACATTATAAGAATAGAAAATGGCTTTACGTTTCAATCCATATCAAAGAAAAATGGGTTCGAGGTTGCCCAGTTTACATCAAACAACGGTAATTTTACCGTAATCCAGGGAAATGGTTATTTCCCTTTTAAACTTGAAAATGCGGCTTTTCAAAATACATTCGACATTTATGGAAAACCTCTTAAATTTTCTTTAGATAACTCAGCCAAAATTTATGTAAACGGAATAAATGCAGTATTTTCAGGCACAAGCCCTATTTACATGCTCGGTATGGTTCCTCAAGTTTCAAAAGCAAATACGGTATTCGATATTAAGAATTTCAGCGCCAAAGATAAAATTATCAATATATTTGTAACAAGTGGGGGAGAATCTGTTTTTCAAGATAACTCTTCGTTTCTCCCTCTCTCGCTGCACACATTTTATACAAGTTTCATTAAAAATCCTGTAACAGTAAAAGTAGGAAATTTATCCGAAAGCTTTAATAAACTTAGCTCAAAAACCTCTTCAGGTTCATTTTTTATTTTTGTTACACTACTGATGCTCCTTACTTTAATTTTGTTAAAATTTAAAAAAATTAGGATTAAGAAATTGCTAAATGTGAAAATGTTTATAATAAGCATACTGATTCTTCCCTCCTTATTTATTTTTGTAAATACATATTTTATCCATTATTCTTTGCACACGATGACATACCTTACTTTTGCGTTGATGTTTATTATTCTTGCTTTATATGAGCCAGAATTGTATTTTCAGTCTTTATCTGTGGCTTTGGCAATGGCATTTATGGGATTTTTGTTTAACTATTTAGAATTTTCAACATTAAGCCCTCATTTCTTTAACGGAATTTTACCTTTTACAAGATATGACTCTATCCTGCTCCTCGTTCCCTTCCTTGGCACAATTTTGTTCTTTGGAGTATACGGAGGGGCAAAGGTAAACAAGTTAGAAATCGCGGCGATAATCATAGGGTTTTTAGGTCCGGTGTTCTTTTTCGACCATACAGTATCTCCTTTTATATTGAATTTTACACTTAAATCTGTGTATTCTATTTTCATAGTCATTGCTATGGGCGGATTGCTTGGTGCTCTTCACAAAAAAGGGTCGGGTGCTTATTTATTTTTATATGGAGCTCTCCTTTTGCTTCTATTCGGAGCATTTAAATCCAGTAATACTTTTTACATAGAAACCGTAATGAACCAGCAAAGCTCACAATACCTCTTGCTTTTAAAGGACTTTGTGCTTTTCTCCCTGCCTGTATATTTTCTACTTCTTTTTCATCACAATATCGTCAAGGAAAGCCCTTCTTCGTCAATCAATATATTAGTATTCACTCTGTTTACAATTGTTGTAGCCTTTACATTTGTTTCACAATGGGCCGAAAGATTCAAAGGCATAACCCTTATTACCGAAATAATAGCGTTGCCTGCCTATATTATTGCGATTTTCCTGCTTTTTATCATTCTCTTTGAACCTATGAATAAAAATAAAGAATTATAACAAAAATTGTTGCAAATCTGTGAAAATTTTCTATAATTTTAAACGGAGGTGAAATATGGCGAAATACAAAATCAGTCAGGACAGAGATGCTTGCATTGGTTGTGGAGTATGCGCATCTGTTTGTCCGGAGAATTGGAAGATGGACGATGACGGTAAAGCAAGCCCTATTTCTTTTGAATCGGATGCAGACTGCAACAAAGACGCAGCAGAAAACTGCCCAGTTCAGTGCATTCAAATAGAAGAAGTAGGATAGTTTTTAAAAAGGGGCACTATGCCCCCCTTTTTTGTTCACTGTCCAAGGGTAAAATTAAAAGTCAGATTTTTTAAGGAGGCGAATATGAAGAATATGTACGAAGTGAGAATGCATGCAAGAGCAGGCCAGGGGGCTAAATCAGGCTCTCAACTCCTTGCTGAAGCTGCATTCAAGGAAGGAAAATGGATTCAGTCATTTCCTGAGTACGGTTCTGAAAGAAGAGGCGCACCTACGGTATCTTACACAAGAATTTCGGACAAAAGGCTCAGGACACACGAACCAATTGTAAATCCGAACGCCGTACTCGTGTTCGATCCAGGAATCGCAAGAACGATCGATGTAATTCATGGTTTATCTGAAAAAGATGGTGTTCTCATCGTTAACACAACAGAATCCGTAGAATCTGTAAAAAAAGAATCGGGGTTCAATGGCAAAACTTATGCACTTGATGCCACAGGCATTTCTCTCGGACTTCTCGGAATAGATGCGCCGAACGTACCAATGCTTGGAGCATTACTAAAAGTAACCGGCATTGTAAAGCTTGAGTCTCTTGAAGAAGTGATCAAAGAGCATTTCCTTGAAAAACTTGGAGAAGAAAAGGTAGGAAAAAATCTTGAGGGTTTAAGGAAAGCTTACGAGGAGGTAACAAAATGAGCGAGAAAAAAGGCTGGAAGGAGCTGATGCGTGGCTCGGATTTACCACCGGCATCATCCTTAGAATACAAAACAGGTTCGTGGAGAACGCTTCGTCCTATCTTCGACCCTGAAAAGTGTACACACTGTATGATTTGCGTTTCATACTGCCCTGATATGGCAATTCCTGTAAAAGTAACAGAAGAAGGGGTAAAGGGCTTTGGCGGAAGAACATATAAAGGAACTGTGAGATTAGAAACAAATTTTGACTATTGTAAAGGATGCGGAATTTGTGCAGCAGAATGCCCTACGCATGCAATCAAAATGGTAAGAGAAGAAGAAGCCGCAAAGGCTTCCAAATAGGAGGTGTAGAGTTATGAGCAAATGGAAATCATTAACAGGTGCACAGGCAGTTGCTGAAGCAATGAGGCAAATCAACCCTGACGTAGTTGCGGCATACCCAATTACTCCTCAAACTCCAATAGTAGAGCAGTTTGCGTCTTTCGTTGCAAACGGCGTAGTAGATACAGAAATGATCCCAGTAGAATCAGAGCATTCTGCAATGTCCTGTACAGTAGGTGCGTCTGCAGCAGGTGCAAGAGCAATGTGCGCAACTGCATCACAGGGACTTGCATTAATGTGGGAAGTAGTGGCTGCAGCTCCAGGACTTAGGCTTCCCATTGTAATGCCAATTGTAAACAGAGCACTCTCTGCGCCAATTAATATTCATTGCGATCATTCAGACTCTATGGGTGCAACAACAATCGGTTGGATACAAATATACTCGGAAAATGCACAGGA
>WFSP01000049.1 GCA_015485995.1 Caldisericales bacterium
ATTCCAGTTCAATTTCTTGGTGATGTAATTTCTAATATAAACTCTAAACGTGGAGAGGTTAAAGGGATTGAAGAACGCGGACATATAGCAATTATCCATGCTTACGTTCCGCTTTCAAATATGTTTGGATATTCAACTGTTATAAGAACACTGACTCAGGGAAGAGGTTCTTTTTCTATGGTATTTGATTCATACCAGCGGGTGCCTCTTTCTGTTCAAGAAGAAATAATTAAAAAAGCCAAAGGAGAGTTATAAGGGAGGTAACATTATGGCAAAAGAGAAATTTGAAAGAACTAAGCCGCATGTAAACATTGGTACCATTGGCCATATCGACCATGGTAAAACCACTCTTACTGCAGCGATTACCAAGGTACTTGCAACCCTTGGTACGACAGAAGCAAAAAAGTTTGAAGAGATTGATAACGCACCAGAGGAAAAAGCAAGAGGTGTAACGATTAACGTTCACCATGCTGAGTATGAAACAGAGAAGAGGCATTATGCACACATCGACTGCCCCGGCCATGCTGACTACATCAAAAATATGATTACCGGTGCAGCACAGATGGATGGTGCAATCCTTGTTGTTGCAGCAACTGATGGTCCTATGCCTCAAACAAGGGAACACATCCTTCTTGCTCGTCAGGTAAACGTTCCCCGTATTGTTGTATTCATCAACAAAATAGATATGGTAGATGACTCAGAACTTATTGACCTTGTTGAAATGGAAACAAGAGAACTTCTCAGCAAGTATGGTTATCCTGGAGATGAAGTACCGGTAATCAAAGGTTCTGCTCTTAAAGCACTTGAAGCAGAGGGCGATATCTCCAGAGGAAAGAACGAATGGACAGATAAAATCTGGGAACTTATGGATGCAGTGGATGAATACATCCCAACACCAGAAAGACCAGTTGACAAACCATTCCTTCTTCCTATCGAAGACGTCTTCACCATTACAGGTAGAGGTACAGTTGTAACAGGTAGAGTTGAAAGAGGTATCATCCATCCCGGTGACCCAGTAGAGATTGTAGGCCTTTCCTTTGAAAAGAAGAAGACAGTTGCAACCTCTCTTGAAATGTTCAGAAAGATTCTTGACGAAGGTAGAGCAGGTGACAACGTTGGTGTACTTCTCAGAGGTATCGGCCACGATGAAGTAAAGAGAGGACAGGTTCTTGCAAAACCAGGTTCCATTCATCCTTACAAGAAGTTCAAAGCAAGAGTCTACATCCTTTCCAAAGAAGAAGGCGGAAGACACAAACCCTTCTTTACAGGTTACAAGCCTCAGTTCTACCTCAGGACTACCGATGTAACAGGAACCATTAAACTTCCAGAAGGTGTCCAGATGGCAATGCCCGGTGACAACGTAGATATGGAAGTGGAACTCATCTACCCTGTTGCACTCGAAGAAACCCAGAGGTTTGCTATCCGTGAAGGCGGTAGAACAGTAGGTGCAGGTGTTATCACTGAGGTGATTGAGTAAAATCCATTAAGGAGAGCTAAATATGGAGAAGGAAAGATTGAGAATTAAATTAAAAGCCTTTGATCATGAAATACTGGATATATGGGCTGCGAAAATTGTACAAATGGCAAAGAATAGCGGAGCAAATGTTGTTGGTCCGATTCCTTTACCAACGAAGAGGACGGTATTTAATGTACTCCGTTCTCCTCATGTTGATAAAGACTCTCAGGAGGAATTCGAAATTTGCGTTCATAAAAGATTGATAGAAATAAAAAACGCGACTCCGGAAGTTACGCAAAAACTTGCAAATATGGATATTCCTCAAGGAGTCGAAGTAGAGATTAAGATTTAATGGAGGATGATATGGCAAAAGGAATTTTAGGGATTAAGCTAGGTATGACTTCTGTTTATGTAGGTGATAAACTTGTTCCTGTAACTGTGATAAAGGCAGGTCCCTGTACTGTTGTTGGAAAGAAAATACCAGAAAAGGATGGTTATTCTGCAGTGCAGTTAGGTTTTAAAGAGGTAAAACCTGATAAACTTAACAAACCTTTGAAGGGAATTTTTACGAAACGAAATGTTCCTGCTTTTAGAATTGTTCGTGAAATAAGAGATATGGAAGGTGAAGTAGGAGAGAAAGTAACTGTTGAATTGTTTAAGGACAGTAAAAAAGTCTCGGTTTCGTCATTCTCCAAAGGAAAAGGATTTTCTGGTGTCGTAAAACGTTGGGGATTCCATGGTTGGCCAAAAACTCATGGTTCGGAGGCGGTGAGAAGACCTGGTTCAATAGGTGCTGGTTCTACTCCCGGAAAGGTATATAAAGGGCATCATATGGCTGGCCATCTTGGAGTTGATTGGACGACAATTAAAAATCTTGAAGTGATAAAAGTTATTCCTGAAAAGAACATAATTCTTGTTAAAGGCAATGTACCGGGTTCTGAAAATAGCCTCGTTATAATAAAGGCTTAGGAGGTTGTTTATGAAAAGCAATGCAATTGATATTAAAAGTAATAGTATGAGCGAAATTGAACTCCCAGATAGATTTTTTTCTGTGCCTGAGAAAAAGCATCTCGTTTATATGTCGGTAAGGCGTTATTTAAATAATCGTAGAAGAGGAACTGCTGATACTCAGGAAAGGGAAGATGTATTATATAGCACAAGGAAGATGCGTCCTCAAAAAGGCTCTGGACGTTCAAGGCAGGGTGCAAGAACATCCAATATATGGAAGGGCGGTGCTGTAGTATTTGGCCCTCATCCACGCGACTATAGTTTCAAGATGAATAAAAAGGAAAAAAGAACAGCGATATTTTCTGCTCTTTCATCTCGACTTAAGGAAGGTAGTGTTAAAATTTTGAAAGGTGTTAAAGTAGATGGGAAAACGAAAGAGATAGCGAGTATACTGAAAAGCATTCTCAAGGAAAATACAGGGACAGTTTTATTTGTATATTCTGAGAGAAATGGTTCTGTAGAATTGGCGTCACGAAACATTCCATATTGCAAGCCTCTTGATTACAGATTTCTTAATGCTTACGATCTTGTAACTTATGATAATATTCTGCTTACTGAAGAAGCTGTAAATGATATGGAGGGATGGTGGAATAATGAGTAAATTGGAAATATTAATCAGGCCAATTATTACTGAAAAAAATACTGCTCTTGCTGAACAGGGCAAATACGTTTTTCTTGTAGATAAAAGAGCAAATGCTTATGAAATAAAAGAAGCAGTTGAAGAATTTTTTTCTGTGAAGGTGAAAAAGGTCAATATTGGCAAAGTGTTTGGGAAGAAAAAGAGAGTGCGTTATAACTTTTCAAAAACGCCAACTTATAAAAAGGCTATTGTTACACTTTACCCGGGTTATAAAATTGACCTATTGCATCATGTATAATGGAGGTTAATTATGGGTATTAAAACATATAAACCAATTACTCCTGGATTAAGAGGCAGAAGTGTTGTTAAACATTCAGAAGTAATTACAAAAAAAGAACCCGAAAAATCATTAACTATAGGTTTAAAGAAAAAAGGTGGAAGAAATAATACAGGAAAAATTACTGTAAGGCACCGTGGTGGTGGAAACAAAAGGCTTTATAGAATTATCGATTTTAAAAGGGAAAAATTGAATGTTCCTGCAAAGGTTAAAGCAATTGAGTACGATCCTAACAGGTCTGCATATATAGCTCTTCTTACTTATGCGGATGGAGAAAAACGTTATATTCTTTCTCCGTTTGGACTCAAAGCTGGAGATACTGTTGTATCAGCAGATGTAACTGAGGTAAAACCGGGAAATGCAATGCCTTTAAAGAATATTCCCCTTGGTACTATGGTTCACAATATCGAACTTATACCTGGAAAGGGCGGAGTGCTTGTACGTGCTGCAGGCGCAGCTGCGCAGGTGCTTGCTAAAGAAGGGAATTATGCACACATAAGAATGCCGTCTGGGGAAGTTAGAATGGTACATTTAAATTGCCGTGCAACTATTGGTCAAATTGGAAATCTGGACCACGAAAATGTAAATTGGGGAAAAGCAGGCATCTCACGACATAAAGGTTTTAGGCCCTCAGTGCGTGGCGCTGCCATGAATCCTGTTGACCATCCTCATGGCGGTGGCGAAGGCAAGGCATCTGTAGGGCATCCTGGACCTATGACTCCGTGGGGAAAACCTGCACTTGGATATAAAACAAGGAATAAACATAAGCCTTCTGATAAGTACATTATTCGTAGGAGGAACAGTAAATGAGCAAAAAAAGAGAATATACGGATCCTAAATTACTTGCAAAGATAAAGGCAATGAATGAAAAGGGTGAGAAAAAAGTGATTAAGACATGGAGTAGGAGATCCGCAATTACAAAAGATATGGTAGGACATACTATTGCAATTCATAATGGCAAAACCCATATTCCTGTTTATATTACGAAAGATATGGTAGGGCATAGACTTGGTGAATTTGCTATTACAAGGACATTCCATGGTCACAAAGTGCCTACTGCGCGAATTATAACAAAGACATAGGAGGCGTTGGTTTATGGAAACATACGCAAAAGCAAAGCATTTGAGATTGTCTGCTACCAAAGCACGTCTTGTTGCAGAACTTATTAAAGGAAAAAATGTTGATGAAGCTCTTGCTATATTAAAAGTATTACCACAAAAAGCTGCACGTTTCATTGAAAAGACTTTAAATTCGGCTATTGCAAATGCGGAAAATAACTTTGATATGGATAAAGATACTCTTTATGTACATCGAGTGATAATAGATGCGGAAGGTCCTTTAAAGAGGTTGTATATTAGAGGTATGGGTAGAGCAGATATACAGCGAAAGCCTGTAAGTCAAATTACAGTAGTGGTAAAAGAGAAAGAGGAGGTATAGAGTGGGACAAAAAGTACATCCTTATGGATTTAGGCTTGGCATCACAA
>WFSP01000050.1 GCA_015485995.1 Caldisericales bacterium
GCTTAGAGTGCCGTAAACAATAATTGGAGACATCACATTCGGAAGTACGTGTATCCACATCGTTCTAAAACTGGGGCTGCCAATTGCTTTTGCCCCTTCTATGTACTCAGTATTTGTAACTTTTAGGGTTTCTGAGCGTACAATACGGGCAATCTGCGGTGCATATGTAATTCCTATCGCAATCATTGCTTTGTCAAGTCCTCTCCCTAATATTGCTACGATCACGATTGCCAATAAAATAGAAGGAAGGGAAAACATAATATCAACGGTTCTCATAATTACATCGTCGACCCATCCGCCGAAGAAACCGGCAACTATGCCAGCGGTAGCACCGATTAAAATACCAATAAGGACAGCAATAAATCCTACTGTAAGTGATATCCGGGAGCCATAAATAATTCTACTGAATAAATCTCTTCCAAACTCATCAGTACCAAGAAGGTGAGAATGTCCTCCTGCCCAAAAACCCGGTTTTAAGTTATCTTTAAGGCTTTGCGCAAGAGGGTTCTGCGGTGAAATCTGCTTCGCAAAAATAGCCATTAAAACAAAAATGATGATAATTATCAGGCCCGCCATTGCCGCCTTGTTCTTTTTCAAAAACCTCATTGTATCATAAAATTCCGTATGTTCTTGCATCTCTCAGCTTCCTCCTATTTGTAATGAATTCTCGGGTCTATGTAGGCATAAGTTAAATCCACAAGGAGATTAACTATAGCAATAAGAAAAGCAACAAATATAACCGAGCCTTGAACTACCGGATAATCCCTTGCATTTACGGCCTGTATTATATACGTACCAATCCCTGGCCAGGAGAAAACTGTTTCCGTTAAAATCGCGCCTCCCATAAGAAGTGCAAACTCCGTCCCTGCAGCAGTGAGAATTGGAATTAACGCATTACGTAAAGCGTGTTTTCTTATAACTATATTCTCATTAAGGCCCTTGGAGCGCGCAGTTCTTATATAGTCCTGATGTAAAACGTCAAGCATACTGGAACGTGTAATTCTCGCAATAAACGCCATCGGGATCGTTCCAAGTGCAATAGATGGTAAAATAAGATGTTTTATTGTATCCCAGAAAGCTGGGAAGTTAAGTTCTATCAAGCTGTCTATGAGATAAAAATGAGTAATTGGCCTAAGGCTTGTATATACACTAAGTCTCCCGCCAATAGGAAGCCAGTCCAGCTTTACTCCAAAAATCATAAGAAGCATAATACCCAGCCAGAATACCGGCATGGAAACACCGAACAAGGCAATTACCATGCTTCCGTAATCAAAAATTGAGTACCTCCGAACTGCAGAAACGATTCCCGCAGGAAGCCCTATAAGTACAGCAAAAATCATTGCAAACAGAGAGAGTTCGAATGTATTCGGAAACCTTAACAATAGTTCCGTAAGCACAGACTCATGAGATTGTATAGAGCGCCCAAAATCACCTCTTGCTGCGTGGGACAGCCATATAATATACTGCTCTATAACAGGTTTATCCAAACCCCATTCTTTCCGCATAGCCGCAAGTGCTTCAGGAGAAGCGTGTTCACCAGCCATTACTCGTGCGGGGTCACCAGGGGCAAGACGCACTAACAAAAAAATTAAAATAGAAACTATAAATAGAACAAAAAGTAAATTTAAAGCCCTCCTCATCACATAATTTCTCATAGAACCTCCTGATTAGGCTATCCCTGGCCATGTGTAGAGCCAGGGATAGCATTAAAATCGACTGATATTAAATAAATACTACTTACTTCCTTTGTCCTCTATATACGTAGTGTTAAAATGATAATCTCCTGTAGGATAAAGAACAAATCCTTTTACATTATTTCTAAACACAAGAGTTTGCTTCGCATTTGCAATAGGTACCCATGGAGCATCGTTATGTATAATAACTTGTTCCTGTTTATAAAGCTCGATTCTTTTATTATGGTCAGTAGTGCTCTGTGCTTCCATATTTAGCTCGTGAATTTTAGGATTACGGTAGAACGCTACGTTTCCTGCAGAACCCACTGTTGCAGCATCAGGATCAAGTAATACATACAAGAAATCATCCGGATCCGCATAGTCAGCTGTCCATCCAAGCAGGCACATTGCATGTTCTCCATTTTCAGTCTTCTGAAGATATGTACCCCAATCATAACTCACAATCTCTGCGTTAATTCCAACTTTTTTAAGGTCAGCCTGAATTGCAGTAGCAATTCTCTTCGGGTCGAACATATAGGGACGTGAAACAGGCATTGCCCACAAGTTCGTTTTAAATCCATTGGGGTAACCTGCTTCCTTTAACAGTTCTTTTGCTTTCTTAGGATTATAATCATAATCTTGAACAGAATCATTGTATCCCCAAAGAGTTGGAGGAATCGGATTCTTTGCTACAACTGCCGTACCCTTGTATAGGTTATCAACAATATCTTTCTTGTTAATTGCATAATTAATAGCTTGCCTTACTCTAACGTCGGCAAATGGCTTTTGGAAGCCGGAGGTATCTTCTCCCATATTCATTGCAAGATACCCAACATTTAAGCCGGGTTTGCTGAGAATAGTCAAATTAGGATCTGAGGAAATTGTTTTAAGGTCGTCTGGGTTCGGGAATTCCATTCCTTGAACCTCACCTTTCTGAAGAGCAAGAAGCCTTGCAGACGCATCAGGAATTACCTTAAATATAAGCCTATCAATCTTTGGTTTTTCTCCCCAATATCCATCCCATTTTTCTAAGGTGATATGATCACCCTTCACCCATTCAACAAATTTAAACTGCCCCGTACCAACCGGATGTGTAAACCACTGGTCTTTCCATTTGTTAGCAGCGGTTGGGCTTACAACAAACATCGTAAACATCGCCATTGTACTAATAAATGGAGCAAACGGCTTACTTAAAGTAATTTTAACCGTATAGTCATCCACTTTTTCCGTTTTCTTGATTTCATTGAAGCACCATCCCCAATATTCCCACTTACCATATTTATGGAAAGGATGGTCCTTGTCGCGCTGTCTTTCATATGAAAAGACAACTGCGTCTGCATTAAACGGAGTCCCGTCCTGAAATTTAACACCTTTTCTTAGATGGAATGTCCAGGCAAGGCCATCGGGCGAAGTGTCCCAACTTGTGGCAAGACAAGGCTCGATATCTGTTGAGCCAGGCTTATACCTCACAAGACCCTCAAAAATATTGTCCATTACGGTGATAGACTCACCATCTGTTACATCAGCCGGATCAAGTTCCACGGCATCACCTGACTTAGCAAAGACCATTGTTACCGGTGCTTTTTCCTTCGGCGCACATCCTGCAAAAGTCACAGCAACAAATGCAATAACCAGCAGGAAGATTAAAAGCTTTTTCATAAAATTTCCTCCTTTGTAATAAGATTTTTAAATGCAAGAATACTTTTCATATGGATTAGTTCCTCGAAACCACCTCCCCACTTTTTTGAGCATAATTATATTTACTGCTTTTACTTAAGTCTTGCAATTTAATTTTCTTCCCTTCCATAATGTATAATATATAAAAAAAGAGGAATGTCAATAGACATCAACATAATCAAATTTTACGTTGTAGATTCAAAATACTTTGATTTTAATAATAACATAGAATTCCTGGGAAACCCCGTATTTTTAGCAATAGGGTTGCATTTTATTTTGAAAAGGAAAAATATCGGGGCATTCATTTCCGATAGTGTTTCATAATTCCCCTGTCCCTTGGCAATAATAAAGCTTGAACTGTAAAAAGTTCTTAAAAATTGCTTGGAACAATTTTTTAAGACAGTGCCTGCAATTTCAGAGCCCGTAGAAATAATATCTGCTTTTATACCTGATAGGACTGCATCTTCTTTTGTTGCGTCATTTATAATGGGTTTTTCTTTCACAACATACAAAACAGTTTTACCCATGTTCTGCAATTCTTCTATTAATGGCCTGTCAAAAACTGTTTCACCGGCATTATCGGCTAAATACAAAACTTTATAGGTGAGCGAAAGTTTGTTTTTAAAATCATCTAAATCATTCAATATAAATTTACTTTTTTCTATATTCTTAAACTCTTTTTCTATATCAATAGAATCAAGCGTGCTTCCCAAATCAATCACGTTTCCAACAATTGCAATCTTTATTGCTTCCTTTAGAGGATCATTCGATTGTTCAACTTTTCTCTTCATTAAAGAATAGATTTGAAGAGCAGTTTCTATCTGTTCTCTCTTAATGTTTTTATAAGGGTCGCTTACACCTGTAATTTTTTCAACTAACTTATAAATAGGCATTGCTGCTTCCGGCGGAGTGAGGTTTAGGTTAATATTTTTTACTAACTTGCCTGCATCATCCAGAATTTGCCTAATTTCAAGGTCATCTTCAGTTGCAGCTTTACCTGCCCTAAATGCCTGGTTAAAAATACA
>WFSP01000051.1 GCA_015485995.1 Caldisericales bacterium
ATTGGAGTAATATGGTCTTCGAGGATATTCTACGGTGAGCGTTTTAAAGAGCGAATACCCGGAATTGATTTGTTTCTGGATGTCCTGCTCCTTGCAGAGAGAAAAAAATACAGCGTATTTTTACTTGGTTCAAAAGAAAGTACTATTCAAAAAGCAGTGCATAGCCTTGCTGAAAAGCACCCTTATTTAAATGTTGTAGGATTTCAAAACGGTTATTTTCAAGACGAGGCAAAGGTTGTAGATAAAATAAGAAGTAGCAATGTCGACATTCTGTTTGTTGGAATGGGCAGCCCGAAACAAGAAAAATTTATTTACAGAAATCTGAATAAACTAAATATAAAGTTTGCAATGGGTGTTGGCGGGAGTTTTAATGTGCTTGCAGGTGAGTTTAAGCGTGCTCCTTATCTTGTACAAAAATTAGGGTTAGAATGGCTTTATAGGTTTTTGCTTGACCCAAAACGCTTACCTCGTGTTCTTTCGCTTCCAAAATTTGTATTTCTTGTTATGAAACGTCCACGGCAAATCAAGTCGGAAGTAAGTTTTTTTGGTATAAAAATATCGAATAGGCCTCTTATGGAAAATTTGAAAATAGCAGAGAATTTTATAAGTTCCGGTAAGTTTCACCTTGTTGTTACATTAAATGGAGAAATGGCATCTAAAGCATTTATAGATGAAAAATTTCTCGGTATTTTAAAACAGGCAGACCTTGTAATACCTGATGGAATAGGTATCGTTTGGGGAGCCCGCAAGTTTAAGGAACGTATTGTATATCGTATACCGGGCATAGAATTTGGATGGAGCTTATTAAAACTTGCCGGGCAAAAAGGTTATAGTGTGTATTTTCTTGGTGCAAAAGATATTGCGTTAAAACAAGCTCTTACACAGATAAGAGATAGTTTTCCTAATCTTAAAATTTCTGGGTGGCACTCCGGGTATTTTGATAAAAAGGAAGAATCTGCAATAATTAAAGAAATAAAAGAAAAAAAGCCTGACATTCTGTTCGTTGGAATGGGAGGTGGAAAACAAGAAAAATGGATTTTTGCCCACAGGGATTTGAATGTGCCTTTTACTATCGGAGTAGGTGGTTCTTTTGACGTGTGGAGCGGTAGAATAAAACGTGCGCCTGCTTTTGTACAGAAAGTAGGATTAGAGTGGCTGTATAGGATGATTATTCAACCAGCCCGTATTGTACGTATGGGGAATATTATATCTTTTGCGTTGAAAGTCATATTTAAAAGGGTAGATAAGGAGGAGATATGAATATTGTTGTTACGGTAAAAGCTGTACCTGAAACGTTAAAATTTGACAGGGAAACAAAAAGAATAGAAAGAAGCGGTGTAAAAACTATTTTAAATCCCCTTGACCTTATTGCTTCCGAGGAGGCAAGAAAACTCAGGGTCAAAACGGGTGGAACGCTTACGGCTGTTTCTATGGCACCACCGGATAAAGGGGAAGTTTTAAAGGAGTTGTTTAAGTACGGTTTTGATAGAGTTATCCTTCTTTCCGACAGGATCTTTGGAGGGGCTGATACTCTTGCTACTGCTTATGTGCTTTCTGCAGGTATAAGAAAGTTTGTAAAAGATTTTGACGTGATATTTCAAGGGGATTACTCCCTGGATGGTTCTACCGGCCAGCTTGGCGGAGAGCTTGCCGCAATGCTCGGCATTCCGTATCTAAGCCATGTAGTGAAGATACAAGGCAATATTGTGAGCAGACTTACGGAGCTCAATGTAGAAGAATTTAGTGTTAAATTTCCTGCGGTGCTTTCAGTGGAAAGCAGGGCAAATAACGGTGTTACAACTGATTTGTTTGCATTGCTTAAAAGTGAAGATAAAGAGGTAGAAACATATACAAACAACGAACTTGGAGCGGATGTAGACAGGTGTGGGTTGAGTGGTTCTAAAACTACGGTACTTTCTCTTGTGCAGAACGAGATAGAGGCAAACTCAAACCTTGTAAAGGAGAATGCAGGTAAAGAAGTTGTTGAGTTTCTCTCAAAGGCAGGCGTGTTATGAAAACGGTGTGTTTTATAAACAAATATAATGGCATTGTAAAAACTGCAGAGAAACTATCCAGCGATTTTTTCATTGCTTCTTTCGATTCTAACGAGGAGAATGCAAATTTTATTCCGGATAAAATCATAGAAAGTTCCACGGCAGGGTCCCTATTTGTGGAGAAGGTAGTGGATAATATTAATCCGGACCTTGTAATTTTTAGTGATGAGACGCTTGTTAGGGAAGCTGCATCGGTTTTTGGTGGTAGAAAGAATCTGGGGATTATTTCTCATAGTAACGAACTTTATCGGAAATATGGGAAAATTGTAGGGCGTGTTCCAGGCTGGGAAAATTTATCTGCTGAGGTAAGCTCTCTTACTTTGCCTTATCTCATTATTTTGAAGGGGGAAGAGAAAATTAATATTTCCGAACACAATATGGTTCCTAAGAAAATATTTATTGGTGAGAATGAAGAAAAACTAACTCTTGTTAAGATTCATAAAGGAAATGAGAATCCTTTAAGGGCAGCACGAATTATTGTCGGCATTGGCAGGGGCGTAAACGTGAATCTAATTCCGGACATAAAGGCATTTGCAAATAGAATTAAGGCCGAAATCGGGTGTACGAGGCCTGTTGCGGATATGGGAATACTACCTAACTTTCGTATGATTGGCGATTCCGGTATAAACGTTCATCCGGATATATATATTGCTTTTGGAGTTTCAGGAGCAATTCAGCACCTTTCGGGCGTAAATGCAAAATATATTATTGCTGTGAATAAAGATCCAAAGGCACCTATTTTTAGTGAAGCGGCACTTGCAATAAATACGTCTGTTGAGGATGCGCTTACGGACATTAAGAAATGGTTAAAAAATTTCTCACTGTAGAGAAAAGTACTAATGTAAATAAGAAACTTATAAACCTTTTTGAAATAGGGTTAAAAACCGAGCAATTATCCCTTTCCCTTTCCATTGGTCGGTTTTCTGCAAAGGACGTAGTTGCTAATTTTAACATCCCTTCTTTTACAAAATCTATCGTGGATGGCTTTGCCGTAGTGTCGTCTGACACAAAGGGTGCGTCAAGTGGCAATCCGATACCTTTAAGGGTTGTTGGGAAACTTCGCATAGGAGAAGAATTTAACAGGAAACTAACTAAAAACAATGCTGTTTTTGTCCCTACCGGAGGTGTTGTCCCGTATGGTGCGGATGCAGTAGTTATGATTGAACATACGGAAGAAACCGCGAATGAGATTTTTGTAATGAAAGAGGTGCACAAAGGGGAGAATCTTATTAAGGTAGGAGATGACTTTCAAAAAGGGGAAACAATTGTCCGCAGAGGGGAAAGGATTACTCCAAACAGAATTGCCGCACTGAGGGCATTCGGTTTCAAGAATATAGAGGTAGTCAGGAAGATAAAACTTGGTATTTTCTCTACAGGTGATGAACTTATTGAAAGCGGCAGCCTGCCTTTGGGCAAGATTTATGATACAAATGAATACACAATTTTTGCCGAAGCATTGAGCGGTAATTTTTCTCCTGTAATGTATGGTATTGTGAAAGATGATAAGCTAAAAATTAAGAGTATGCTCCAAAGGGTGCTTTCGGAAAATGATGTGGCGATTATGAGCGGTGGAACGAGTAAGGGAACGTTCGATTTTACCGTTTCCGTAATAAATGAACTTGGAAAACCGGGTGTTCAAATCCACGGGCTGCATTTATCTCCAGGGAAACCAACGGTATTCGGAGTAGTAGATAAAAAACTTATAGTAGGGTTTTCGGGAAATCCGCTTGCATCATTTTTAGTTTTTAGAAAAATTGTCATACCGCTGATATATGAAAAGTGTGGGTTAAAAGTGGATAGGAAAAAGATTACTGCAGTACTTTCTGAAAATCTGCCATCCAGAAAAGGAAGGGAGGAGTTTGTTATGGGCAAACTTTTTATTAGAAATAACGGTCAATTTGTGAAACCTGTATTTTCGGAATCTGCTTTTATTAGCCCTTTAATAAAATCGGACGGGATTATCGCTATCCCACTTATGAGTGAGGGATATAAAAAAAATGAAAAGGTGATTTTCGAATTATGGTAGAAAAAAGAGAGCTATTTTTAAAAAAGAAGTCTCTTAATGAGGCAGAACGTATCTGGAAGCACTTTCTTTCCTTGAGAAATTACCCGAATGCTTTAGGAATAGAAGAAATTAAGGTGGAAAATGCCTTAGGGCGTATTTCTGCTGAGGAAGTAAAATCCCGTTTGTCGTCGCCGTTTTATACGGCATCTGCAGTGGATGGAATTGCAGTTTTCTCGAAGAATACAGAGGGAGCGTCGGTAAGTAGCCCGAAGCTTATCGAATTTGGCAAAGGTGGTGTATCGGTAAATACAGGGGACCCTATCCCTGCAAACTTTAATGCCGTGATAATGATTGAAGACGTGGAAGTTATCGGAAATAAATTTAGATTTCTCTATCCTATTGCCCCATATAAAAATGTAAGGCTTATAGGAGAGGACATAGGGGTTAAAGAAACGCTTCTTTTCCCGAATGAAACAATTACTCCAGCACATATTGGTGTTTTACTTGCGGGCGGCATAACAAAAATTAAAGTTTATAAAAAATCGAAAGTATTGGTTATTCCTACAGGGGAAGAAATTAAAAAGCCTGACGGAAAAATAGGAATAGGGGATATTATTGACACGAATTCATATATGCTGAAAAACCTTGTTGAACAATACGGGGGTGAAGCGGTTATATCGGACATTTTACCTAACGACGAACTAATTATTACAGATTTTGTTAGAAACAATATTAAAAAATTTAATATGGTACTTGTAATAGGCGGTTCTGCAAAAGGGACAAAGGATCTTACTGCGCGTGTTTACGGTAAATTAGGTAAAATATTAGTTCGCGGGGTTTCCATACAACCGGGTAAGCCTGTAATTCTTGCTGAGGCAGAAGGCAAGCCTGTGATGGGTATGCCTGGTTTTCCTGTTTCCTCTTTTATTGCTGCGCATATATTTTTGAAAATGGCACTTTTTACAATGCAAGGAAAAGAAATGGAAAAGCCGCAGACAATAAAAGCATTAATAAAGCGTCCTATTACTTCTTCGATCGGAGTTACCGAGTTTGTTAGGGTAAAAGTTGGAAAGGCAGGAAAAGCACTTGTTGCAGTGCCTCTTAAAAAAGGCGCAGGAGTTCTTTCGTCGGTATCCAATGCAGACGGGTTGTTGAAAATAGATTTCGATAGAGAGGGCGTAGAGAGAAACGAAAAAGTAACCATTGAACTCTTAAAGAAAAAAGAGATTATAAAAAACGAGTTTTTGTTTATTGGCAGCAATGACCCTTTACTTATATTTTTATTTGCATTTGTAAAGAAACGTTACCCATTATTTAATTTTGGTATTATAAACAGTGGAAGTTTAGCAGGATTGCTTGCTCTGGAACGCGGAGAGTGTAGTGTTACGGCGGCTCATTTGTTTGACGGAGAAACAGGCGTTTATAATAAACCCTTCCTGAAGAAATACGTTTCGAAACGCATTGCCGTACTGCATTTTTCTCTGAGAGAGCAAGGGCTTATCGTTCGGAAAGGAAATCCAAAAGGTATCAAAAGAATAAGGGACATATCTCGTAAGGATGTTACTTTTGTAAACAGGCAGAAGGGCTCAGGGACACGCGTAATGTTCGATTATCTGCTTGAGAAGAACGGTATTGCCCCTGAATTGGTAAAAGGGTATAACCATAACGAATATACGCATCTTGCAGTTGCAAACAATGTAAAGCTCGGAGGTGCAGACTGTGGAATGGGTATTCGATATGTTGCGGATGTGCTTAACCTTGACTTCATTCCTTTGAAGAAAGAACAGTATGATATTGTTATTCTAAAGGATGAGTTAAAGCGAAAAGAGGTAAAGATGATTTTAGCGGCAATGAAAGATGAAGAATTTATTAAGATGGCAAAGAGGTTCAAGGGATATAAATATCTTGGAGGAGCGGAATGAGGAAATTAAATAGAAATGTTGTAATTTTGGGATTTGTTAGTTTCTTTAACGATGTTTCGTCTGAAATGATCGTAAAAGTGCTTCCTCTATTTCTTGAGAGCATTGGTGCAGG
>WFSP01000052.1 GCA_015485995.1 Caldisericales bacterium
ATCAGATGATGTAAACACATTCAATTCAGAACTCATAGAATACCTCATCTGGTATAACACTGAAAGGCCTCATCACAGCCTCAATAATTTGTCACCTATGGATTTTATGATAAAATACTATTTGAAGTCTCAAATGTATTGGACTTATACAGCTGCTTGCAAATTTCCTTTTCTAATAGTATAATACAAAAAGGAAATCCTAAGGGGGGTAATATGAAAAAGAAACTAGTAGTATTTGCGATAGCAATTGTGATGGCAGTTGTAGTATTTTCAGGTTGTGGAGGAGGGTCGAATAACGGAGGCTCAAGCATTGCACCTACCACAGCACATCTTACGGTAACCGTAAAAAGTAGCGATGGACAGGTCATAGAAGGCGCTGAAGTAAATGTGGGAGAAAATAGTAATATGACTGATGCTAACGGAAAAACCATATTTGATACACTTACGCCAGGAGATTATCAGATTGAGGCCTCAAAAGACGGATATGATTCCGCAAGTCAAAATGTTTCACTTAAAGCAGGGGATCAGTCTTCCGCTACACTAACGTTAAAGAAAAAAGAAAGCGTAAATGACACAATCAAGAGCACTTCTAAGCTGAAAAGCTACAAGGGTGTAATAGAAATGAAGTCAAGCAACGGAGAAAGCGGAAAAATTGTTGTAATTCAAGATGACTTCGGTAAAGAACAACATGTCACTATGTATGGTAATGACAACAAAGTGCAATTTGAACTCTACGTGGCAGGTGGGAAGGCAAAAATGAGAAGCGGAAGCAATGAATGGATGGATCTTCCTGAGAGCAGTGTGCAGGCAATGACAAAAAGCACTCTTGGCTTCGCAGAAACAATGATGAACAACACGATAGAAGATTTTAACAAAACAATTACGGGAAAAGACGTAAAATATTCCGTAAAAAGAGTTGGTTCTGAAACAGTAAACGGATACCCTGCTTACAAATACCACATATTTGCAAAAGGGAAAGATGAAGGTAACGAAGGAGTTTTGAATTCTGACATTTGGATAATTAATAGAGGAGAATATAAGGACTATACGACAAGAGTTGTTATGAATGCCAAAGATAATGAAGGGGAAAGCACATTTACTATAAACCTTACCGATATAGGCAAGGATATGCACATTTCCCTACCATAAATGTTTTTCATTTTTTCTCCTTTAAGCCCGTACATAACGTACGGGCTTTTTAGGTAACACATCGTTAGCACTTACTCCATAGAAAATTTTGCACGTTGGCTTATTTTGCTATGCTGTTTAACTCCCGGGTTTTTGTGCAATCCATATCTCTTCCGTTTCTTTTATAATCTTAATCAATTTCTAAGGAGCAGTTTTTGTTCAGCCGTGTTGTAGCCAGCAAGTCCGGAATTTTAGGTAATTTCAACTTTACCAAATTAGATACCTCAGTTCTTTCTAAATAAGTTTTATCAAATTCAAAACACAATTTCGTTTTAGTCATATACAAAAAAACAAATAATTTGTAAAACGAATAGTCCGGATTATAATATAAAAAGAGAGGAGGCAAAAATGACTGAGATAGTAAAAATAGGCATTATCATTTGCGACCGCTATCGAAATTGTGCTGGTGGAAAGTGCTTCAGAGCGCTAAAAAGCAAAGAGGGTGCATTCGAACGTTATAAAGGTAAAAAGGTAGAAGTTGTTGGATACACAACATGTGGAGGGTGTCCGGGTGGCAACATAGAATACGCCCCCGAAGAAATGAAGAAAAACGGTGCAACGGTAATTCACTTTGCAACAGGGATGGTAGTGGGATATCCGCCCTGCCCGTATATAAATTATTTTAAAAAATATATAGAAGAGAAATTTGGAATGGAAGTTGTTGTTGGAACTCACCCCATACCTGAAAAATATTACAAGGTCCATAAAAAATTAGGCACATGGAAATCATCAGAATGGAAAGAACTGGTAAAACCTACGCTTTCTAAGAAAAAAATACGGCTCCTTTACGACTGACCAGATTAACGAGGAATTCTACTCAGCTTACCTGTATCTCTCAATGTCTGCGTACTTTAGCAAAGTTGGGCTTAAGGGATTTGCAAATTGGATGATGGTTCAATACAAGGAAGAAGTTGACCATGGGATGGAGATGTATAACTATATTATTTCGCGTGGTGAAGACGTGAAACTTCAAGTGATAAAAGAGCCCCCTAATACATGGGAGTCCCCGCTAAATGCTCTTGAAGAAACACTAAAACACGAGCAGCATATCACCGAGCGGATAAATTACCTTGTGGATACCGCAGAAGAAGTTAAGGATAGAGCAACGTATAACTTCTTACAGTGGTTTATAGACGAGCAAGCGGAGGAAGAAGAAAATGACAGGGAAATTATAGACAAGTTAAAACTGATAGAAGGAAGCAAAAACGGATTATTTATGCTTGACAAAGAGCTTGGCGCACGTATATACACCCCTCTTATAAATAAGGAGGCGTAAATGTCCGTAAGAAAACTTACAGAAAATGTTTATACAGTGGGTGCCATAGATTGGGACAGGACAGTATTTGATAATTTAATACCGCTGCCTGACGGAACAAGCTATAATTCATATATTATTTTTGGCAGTGAAAAAACAGCACTTATAGATACGGTAGAGCCTGAGAAGAAAAATGAACTTCTAAATAATCTCAAAATGCTCGGCGTTAAGAAAATAGACTATATCATTGCAAACCATGCAGAGCAGGACCATTCCGGCAGCATTCCTGACGTGCTGAAGTTATTCCCCGGTGCAAAGGTTGTGACAAACACCAAATGCAAATCTTTCCTCAAAGAATTTCTTTTGTTAAAAGATGAAAACTTCATTGAGGTAAAAGACAAGGAAGAGCTCTCTCTCGGTGGGAGAAAAACCTTAAAATTCATTTTCACACCCTGGGTGCACTGGCCCGAAACAATGTCCACATATCTTGTAGAAGATAAAATTCTTTTCTCTTGTGATTTCTTCGGCTCGCACAGGGCAGCAAGCCACCTGTTCGTAGAAAATGAGCATAGAGTAGTGGTAGATGCGAAAAGATACTATGCGGAAATAATGATGCCATTCAGGGTACAAATAAGAAAAAATATGGAGAAGCTGAAAAAGTATAAAATAAAATATATTGCCCCGAGTCACGGCCCTGTTTACCAAAATCCGAAAATTATTTTAGATGCTTATGAGGGTTGGATATCGGAAAAAGTAGAAGAAAAAGTACTCATCCCCTACATTTCAATGCATGGAAGCACGAAAAGAATAGTTGAGTATTTAACAGATAAATTTATAGAAAATGACATTGAGGTAATACCCATAAATTTAGCTACTGCTGATATCGGGCAAATTGCAATGGAACTCGTTGACGCAGCAGGAGTAATTTTTGCAACACCTTATGTACTTGCAGGGGCACATCCTGCGGTAGTTTCTACCGCATACTTTGCAAATGCATTAAGACCAAAAACAAAGGTTGTGTCGGTTGTTGCATCATATGGATGGGGCGGTTTGGGAGTGAAACAGATTCAGGAAATGCTCCCGAATATTAAGGCAGAACTCGTAGAACCAATTCTTATAAAAGGTTACCCAAAAGAAGGGGATTTCGACAAACTCAATGAATTTTCAAAAACTTTTTCAAATAAAATTAAGCAAGGAGGTTCAGTATGACAAAGAAGTTAGAGATTTACAAATGCGAAATTTGTGGAAACATTGTGGAAGTAATGCACACAGGTGCAGGGCAGCTTGTCTGCTGTGGTCAGCCAATGATACTACTTGATGAAAAAACAGCAGACTCGTCCACAGAAAAGCATGTACCATTTATCAAACGAGATGGCAATGCCTATGTTGTAAAAGTTGGAGAGAACACGCCCCACCCTATGGAAGAAAAGCATCACATCGAGTGGATTGAACTTGTCGTAGACGGGACTATTTACAGAAAAGATTTAAATCCCGGCAACAAACCGGAAGCAACCTTTGAAGCTCCAGAGGGAAAAGAAGTTTTTGCAAGAGAACACTGCAACTTGCACGGACTTTGGAAAGGTACATTAAAATAAAATTATTTCACATAGGAGGTGAACAATATGTTAATGGTGGGTAAAGAAGTACCCGATTTTGAAACAGAGACTTTCTTCCCTGAAGAAGGAGCTTCGGATAAAATTAAGCTTTCTGATTACAGAGGAAAATGAGTAGTATTATGTTTTTATTCCGGCGATTTCACGTTTGTCTGCCCAACGGAAATCAATGCAATGGCAAGAACTTACGATGAACTGAAAAAGATGGGAGTGGAGGTAATTTCAATGAGCACGGATAGTGTATTCTCACACAAAGTGTGGCACGGAACATCCGAACTTATTAAACCTGTTAAATTTGCAATGGGTGCTGACCCAACAGGCAAAGTTTCCAGCCTTTATGAAGTTTACGATGAAGAAAGCGGGACCGCAGTTAAGGGAAGGTTTGTAATCGACCCCGATGGAATTTTAAGAGCAGTGGAAGTGGTTTATCCAAATGTAGGAAGAAATATTAAAGAACTGGTAAGGCAAATTAAGGCATTCCAGTTCGTAAGAGAACATCCTGACCAAGTGACTCCTGCAGGGTGGGAACTAGGTAAAAAAACATTCGCACCTGATATGAAAATTGCCGGAAAAGTCTACACTGTTTGGAAACCGGGAGAATAATTATGCCTTGCCTGGAGCCAAATAAAAATCTAACAGAGGAAGCTAAAAAAGTGCTTAAAGCGCTTGGCAAATTAAAAAGTGCAACTAAGCAAGAAATAGCAGAAGCAACAGGGCTTGACACACCTCTCGTATCAAGAAAACTTAGGGAACTTGCAGGAAAAAGTGCTGTAATAGAAAAAGAGAACAAATTCGAAATTACAAAAGAGGGCATAGAGGCAGCTAAAAAGATTTAATGCAACTATAAATTATCTGTTAAAGCACGGCAATGTAAATTGCCGTGCTTTTTCTTGCTGCTTGTATTTAAAATTAAAATGGTTATAATTATCTAATAAAATTTATAAATATGATAAGGAGAGTTGCAATGGACTACAACAAACCGATTGAAATTGTGGAAAATATATATTGGGTTGGAGCAAATGAAAAAGATGCGTTTTTTAGAACAAATTCCTACCTGATAAAGGGAGAAAATGAGTCTGTCTTGATAGATCCCGGCTCTATTTCCCAATTTGAAAAAATAAAAGAAAAGGTACTGTCAATTGTTCCAAAGGACCAGATAAAATATATGATTGCATCTCATCAGGACCCAGATGTATGTTCGGCAATTGTTCCGTTTACTCAAGACGGATTTAAATTTAAAACAGTTGCACACAGCAGGGTTTCAGCATTACTCATCTTTTACGACAGAAACCTTGATTTATACAATATAGATGAACACAATTTTATGCTTGAGTGGGACAACGGAAAGAAGCTTGAGTTTATATTTACGCCCTATTTCCATTCACCAGGTGCATTTGCCACATACCATCCTGAGAAAAAGATTCTTTTCACATCGGATATATTTGGTGCATTCCAGAAAGATTGGAAACTGTTTGCAAATGAAAAATACATAGAAGCAATGAAGTCCTTTAATAAACTCTACGCGCCATCAAAAGAAATTGTACAGTACTCCATTGAAAAATTTAGAAATAAAGATGTCGATATTGTTGCGCCCCAGCATGGCTCAGTAATTAAGAAAGAATATATTGAAATGATGTACTCGGCACTTGAAAATATGAAAGCAGGAATGTTCCTTGAAAATGGAGAAATCAACGTATTAAAAATGGAATCGACTAATGAAATCTCGCCGGAAACATCTAAAGACATTTTAAATATTATAAAAAAAAGAGCGGCAACTGTGCTTGGAGAGGATAATCTTAATGAAATAATAGATAAAGTCCTTGCAAACAACACTGAATCACTTAGCTATGATAAGCTTTTGAAAACAATAGAAGCGATTAAGGCTCAGAATACCCTTGCTATTGCAGTAGTAAAGGTACCTCTTGTAAATTATGTGATGGACAATCCGGATAAATTTAAGGGCAAAGTCCCAAACCTTGTAAAAGAAATAATTTATATGTGATTTATGGAAAATATAGAGACAATTTTTAAAGAAAAACATCTAAACCTTACAAAACCACGTATTGAGATATATAAATTTATTAAAGCGCATCCCATTCATCCGACAGCTGAAACCGTGTATAGGGCAGTGCAAAAAAAACTTCCGAATATAAGTTTTGCAACAGTTTACAATGTACTAAACAAGTTTATAGAACTGGGGTTGGTAAAAGAATTTAACATAGGAAAAGAAACGCGTTTTGACGGAAATACAGTGCCTCATATACATTTCGTTTGTCTAAAATGCGGAAAGGTGGAAGATGCGGACTTCAGTGGATATGATAAGATATCTGAAGCTGCTCAAAAAAGAGGGTGGGACGTAAAGGAATTTTCCTTATTCATCTATGGCATCTGCCCTCAATGCAAAAAAAGCTCAAATCATTAATAGAAAAAGCCCGCTTCTTGCAAGCGGACCTTTAAAAAATTAATAAGCTTATATAGATTTATTCTAAAACAACTGCTGTTCCACTTATACTGACCATTAACATGCTCCCCTTAGAACCAACGGTTTCGTAGTCAAGGTCTATGCCCACTACCGCATTTGCTCCCATTTTCTCTGCACGACTTTGCATTTCATTCAGAGCTATTTCTTTGGCCTTTATAAGCTCTTCCTCATATGCACTTGCCCTGCCTCCGAAGAAGTCAGCAAGCCCTGCGGTAAAATCTTTTAGAAAATTTGCGCCCATAATCGTTTCACCGGTAACAATACCTAAGTATTGCACAATTTTCTTCCCTTCCACGCTGGGCGTAGTAGTTACAATCATTTCTATCCTTCCTTTTTATACGGCAAGCCGTCTGCCGCCGGCGGAATTGCACGGCCAACAACACCAATTAATGCACCGATTGTTAAGAGATAAGGAAGCGCAAGGTAGAATCCAAGGGGGATTTGTTTGGCAATACCGGAAGCACTACTCTGAAGTAAAAGTTGAACCACCTGCGCAGAAGCAAACAAAAGGGAAGCCCAAAAAGCACCAAACGGTGTCCACTTACCGAAAATCATTGCAGCAAGTCCTATGAATCCTTTACCCATTGCCATAGAATTTGTAAACGAAGAAAGCGTTCCTAATGACAACGCCATTCCTCCTATCGCAGCAAAAATACTACCCCATATTACAGCAAACCACTTAATCTTAAACACGTTTACACCAAGGGTTTCAGCAGCATGAGGGTTTTCCCCGACAGAGCGGATTCTTAAACCAAGAACAGTATAGTAAAGAACGAAATGCACGACAATTGTCGTAATCAGGGCAAGCCACACAAGAATTGTGAGATTAGAAAATGCACCAAGCACCGGAATTTTTTTAAGGAATGTAAGATGAATACGCATATTATTGCTGCCAAAATAAGGTGCAGGAGGTGAATAACCGGTAGTTTTAAATACAAATTCAAGGAGATAAGTAATAATACCCATAGCCATAACATTAATAGCAACACCGGAAACAATTTGATCTCCGGCCCATTTCACGGTAATATAAGCATGCATAGCTCCTAATACAATTCCTATGCCAATGCCCCATAAAAGCCCTACCCAAGGGCTTTTTGATACAAATGCGCCCCATACACCAAAAAATGCCGCAAAGCGCATTATTCCTTCAAGCGCAATATTCACAACACCTGCATTTTCAGACATTACACCGCCAAGTGCTGCAAAAAGTATGGGAGCAGCAAAGTCAAACGTTTGCGCAAGAGAAAGGTTTAACAAATTCATCCCATTATTCATTTGCAGTTCCTCCATTCGTAGCCTTAGTAAGGTTATTCTTATCAGCAGGTTTTTTCTTTCCGGATTCAACCAATTTTACAATCAAATAACGAACGAGCTCTTGAAGAGCAATAAATGCAACAATTAAACCTTCTATAATTGAGGGGAACGTTTTCGGGATATGCGCCAGCTGCACAGCCGTAGCACCTGTTCTTAATCCACCAATTAACATCCCTGCAAGGAATACTCCTAACGGCTCGTTTTGCCCTATTAGAGCAACCGCAATTCCGTCAAACCCGTATCCACCCTCAAATACAGGAGGATATTGGAACAATATTCCGAGAATAATAAATGAGCCTCCAATTGCCGCAACCGCACCCGAAATAAACATCGTTTGCACAACACGTATGTCTGCATTTACACCGGCTGCCTTGGGTGCTTCCATATTATAAATCAGAGTATAGCCCATTGCACGAATTTCAAACCCGACAGTGGTCCTGTAAAGCAAAAACCATGTAAGATAGGTTACCACTATAATAATAATTATGCTGATATTTAACCTTGTACCGGATAAAATAATGGGAAGTTTAGCAGTTTTAGTAATATACGGGGTACCGGAAACGCCTGTTGCAACATTTGCTTTCATCGGGCCAGTCACAAGCCAATCTGCGATAAGATAAGTAGCGATCCAGTTCAGCATAATCGTAGTAATAACTTCATGAATACCTTTTTTTACTTTAAGCCATCCTGCAATTGCACCCCATAAGCCGCCTGCGATAATCACCATTACAAAAATGACTGTAAGGTGGACTACTGTGGGCAGATTAGCAAATGGTTTTGCGTAACCAAAATACGCCGCAACAATTGCACCCACAAGGAATTGTCCTTCTGCTCCGATACTAAACAAACCGCCCTTTGCTGCAATTGCAAAAGCAAGCCCCGTAGAAATATACATACTGGACGCAAGAAGCATCTCCGCAAAATGAGTTTTCCAATAAGGTCCAGGGAACAGGCCCGAAGCACCAAACATCAACTTATAAGCAGTCACCGGGCTCCTACCCGTAGACCATATAAAGACGGCACCGACCACTAAGGCGGATAAGATAGAAACAAGAGGGACAACAATAGTAAGCCACCAATATTTCTCTCTATGCCCATACATAATCCCTTTTATAATATTTTTCATTTCACAGCCCCCTCCTTCCTCTTTAAGCCAAGCATCATAAGACCGAGTTCCTGCTCATTTGTCTCGGCAGGAGTTGTTTCACCTACAATTTCTCCCTCATAAAGAACAAGAATTCTATCTGCAAGCCCTAAAACCTCGGAGAGCTCAAGAGATATCAAAAGAATAGCAATACCTTTTTTCTTCTCTTCTACTAAATGATTGTAAACAAATTCCATTGCCCCTATATCAAGACCTCTGGTAGGCTGTGAAGCAAGTAAAAAGTTATGGTTCATAGAAAGTTCCCGCGCAACAATTACTTTTTGCTGGTTTCCTCCCGAAAGATTTCCCGCTTTTACATAAATGTTTCTCGGCCTGATATCAAATTCATCCAATTTCTTTGTGGCAAACTTATCAATAGCAGGATCATTTACGATTCCATTTTTTGAAAATGGATACAAAGAATGCTGCCCCATAATAATATTTTCCTTAACTTTAAACGGAAGCACAAGCCCTCTCCTTTTCCGGTCCTCAGGGATATATGCCATACCTTTAGTTCTCACATTGTACGGCGTGACCATTTTCATTGTAGAACCGTTAAGAGTTATTTCTCCCCTTGTAGGACGTGTGAATCCAACCAAAGCGTTAACTAACTCAGTCTGTCCGTTTCCCTCTACGCCTGCAATAGCTACAATTTCACCGGAGTGAACATCAAAAGAAACTCCCTTCAATCCAATCAATCCTCTATGGTTCCTAACAGTTAGGTTCTCTACTGATAAAACAGTAGGCCCGGGTTTAGTATCTGCTTTCGGGATCTCAAGAACTACATTTCTGCCTATCATCATATGTGCAAGCTCTTTTTCGTTTGTTTCGTCTTTTTTAACAATGCCTTGAAGCTTTCCTCTCCTTAAAACAGCAATTCTATCAGAAATTGTCATTACTTCTTTAAGTTTATGTGAAATAAATAAAATTGTTTTCCCTCTTTCTTTTAATGCAAGTAATGTTTTAAATAAGTCTTCTGTTTCCTCAGGGGTAAGTACTGCGGTAGGTTCATCAAAAATCAGAATCTCAGCACCCCTTCTTAAAATCTTTAAAATCTCTACCTTTTGTTGCGTTCCCACAGGTAAATTGGCTACTTTGTCTGTTGGATTTACCTTGAGTCCGTACTTTTCAGAAAGTTCCTTTATTTCTCTAACCGCTCTCCTAAAATCAAAAATAGGTCCTCTATGGGGTTCGTCTCCAAGTACAATATTTTCCGCAACAGTGAATCGCGGGATCAGCATAAATTCCTGATGGACCATACCTACTTTAAGCTTTATCGCATCCTGGGGACTTTTCATATCTACTTTTTTTTCAAATACGTATATTTCGCCCGACGTAGGAGTATAAAGACCATAAACAATCTTCATTAGCGTAGACTTGCCTGCTCCATTTTCTCCCACAATGGAGAAAATTTCACCTTTCTCAATAGAAAAAGTTATATTGTCATTTGCCAGAACATTTGGAAACTGCTTCGTTATTCCCTTTAACTCTAAGGCTTTCATTTTCACCCCTTATTATAAAATTGCAGGGTGGATTTATCCACCCTGCTTTTCCATTCATCTATTAATATAGTATTAGAAGTCTGATGGAGGCGTCCATCCTGGAACCTTTGCAGGATCCTCGGGGACCATTACCTTACCATCTGCAATGTCTTTCGCAAGTGTATTTATCTTTGCAATCTGGTCTGCAGAAAGAACATCTTTTACGTGGTCAGGAGCATAGCCTACACCACCGTCTTTAAGGGACATTGTTACAACTCCACCCTTAAATGTTCCATCTACAACACTCTTGATCGCTTCATAAGTTGCATAGTCAACATGCTTAAGTGCCGAAGTAAGAGTTCTATCAGGGCAGAGATTAGGATCTTTACCCATATCAACATCTACGCCGATACCCCAAAGATTAGGATCATTCTTTTCACAAAGTGCCTGGAACATACCATTGCCAGTTGCTCCAGCAGCATGGAATAGAACATCCGCACCCTGAGCAATCATAGACTCTGCAGAAGTTTTACCCTTTGCAGGTTCACTAAAGCTACCGGTGTACTGTGAAATGATTTTTGCTGTTGGGTCAGTTGTCTTTACGCCTGCTTCAAATCCTGCTTCATACCTTAACACCGGGGGAATTTTCATCCCACCAATATAACCAATTTTATGAGTCTTTGTCGCATAACCTGCAATTGCACCCACAAGGAATCCGCACTGGTTCTCTTTGAACAGATAACTTGTAACATTTGGTAAATTTACTACATTACCACTGGCATCTACAGGAAGCGCATCAATAAGCATAAACTTTGTGTTAGGATGCTTTGCCGCAACTTCTCCTACTGCTCCTGCGAGCATAAAGCCTACACCGATTACGAGATTACATTTCTCTTGTTCTACAAGAGTTGTAAGGTTAGGAACGTAATCCTCTTTTGCTTTAGACTCAAGGACAACGGGAGTAATA
>WFSP01000053.1 GCA_015485995.1 Caldisericales bacterium
ATATATTCTAAGGTGTAATTTGCGACATTTTTTGCAATTGCCCGCATTTCAGAATCTCTTAAAGAAGAATAAGATGATGCGAGTAAGCTCATTGTGGAAGCAATGATAATTACAAGAACTGCCAGTGAAATTACTATCTCAAGGAGAGTGAACCCCGCCCTTTTATTTCTCATTTTTTGCTTAACTCTTGCCTCCTTCACACTTTTGCTTTTATTATATAGCAAAACATAAAAATAGCAAAATCTTAAATATTTTGTTAAGGATTTTGCCCTGCAGAGATAAAGGAATCTATCGTAGAAATAGGATGAAATCTTATAGCAACCGAAAAGAAAAATATTACGGGTCAAAGGAAATAGATTGCCCAATAATTCCTTGATTGCCTGGCAGGTATAGAAAAATAAGTACTGTAGCCCTGAAGAATATTCTTGTAAATTTCAAAGAATTATAATAAATTTACATAAAAAGTGCTTCTAACGTTAGTGTTTATCTGCTTTCTGCGAATTTTACATTTAAAGCACCGTAGTAGAAGGGAATTTAAGCTTAACGAGGTATATTTACCCTATAAAATTGCTCAGAGTGCAAAAAACGGCATAGCTAAAACCCTCTATTTATATATGTTTCTTGAAAAATGACGAAAACTAAATATTATTTCAAAACTTATATTTTAAGAAGCCCTTTGTTTATCGGTGATTGTAAATTGAGGAATTCGAATTCTGCCTTCCGAAAAATGCAAATCGTTCTATTATAAAAAACCCTATTAGGCTATTCTATTGAAAAATAATACAGTTTTGATACACTTTAACCGTGAGAGATTGGTTATACTTGCTATTTATCACTTTTGTACCTGGAATAGAACTAAGGGGTTCCATACCCCTCGGTATTTTACAATTTAAATTTAACCCTTTTAAAGTCTTTCTTGTACTTACCGTTGCAAATATCCTCATAATTCCGCTTGTTTTTCTTTTTTGGGATTTCGCACTTTTTCTTGCAAGAAAAATTAAATTCATTGATAACTATCTGAAGAGATTAGATTTCCGTTCCAGAAAAGTCATTGAAAAATATGGATTCTGGGGGCTTGCATTTTTCGTTGCAATCCCTCTTCCCGGAACGGGTGCATATACCGGTGCATTTATTGCCGAACTGTTCGATATGGATAAGGGGAAAGCTTTTTGGGCAATATCCATCGGTGTTTTAGTTGCTGGCATTATTGTTACGGTAATGTCCATGGGAATTTTTTCCATTAACAGATGAACCGCTACTTTGAAAAGATAAAGAACCTTAAAAGGAACGCAAGGCTTTATCTTGTGGGAATGTTTCTTGCAACAACGGGGTTTGGCACGTTCTTTGTAATTTTTAACATTTATTTGCAAGAGATTGGAATTGCTCCCCGCTATATAGGTCTTATCAACGGTGCGCCCTCAATGAGTATAGCAATATTTTCTTTTTTTTCCGGCGTTATTTCTGACCGCATAGGGCGTAAAAAATCTTTTCTCATTGGTATGGTAATTGAATCATTTTCGTTCTTTTTTATTGTTACGCTGAAGAATCCGTTTTTTCTTATTATGGCAAACTTCATTATGGGAATAGGAAATTCATTTTTCATTGTTGCGGAGTCTCCGTTTCTTCTTGAATCAAGCACGGAATTTGAACGTACTCATCTTTTCAGCTTTTCTTTTACTGCAATTATTATGGGTGACTTTGTGGGCAGTTTGATAGGAGGTTTTCTTCCGCACATTCTCAGTAAAAGTGAAATTATAGGGATGCAGAAAACACTTTTTGCAGCCCTTTTAATTTTTATTTCTTCTTTTGCAATGTTTATTTTAATTCGTGAAGATTGGAAGATACACCCGAATAAAGGATTTACAAATGCCGTAAAGGAGCCTTTTATAGAGTTAAAGAAAGAAAAGGAAAAAATTCGTATTGTTTTAGCGTTTGTATTGGTCCAGCTTTTTATAGGTTTTGGTGCAGGGCTTGTTGTTCCGTTTTTTAACCTTTATTTTCGAAACCAATTTCATCTTTCCACTGTGCTAATCGGAACGATATTTTCCATAGGAAGTATTATTACTGCTTCGGGAACACTTCTTGCACCTATAATAAGGGAAAAATTCGGAAAACTTAAAGGGGTTGTTGTAACACAAAGCCTTTCCCTCCCGTTTATTCTTTTCCTTGCATTTACCAAAAATATATACGTTGCCGTTATTTCTTATTTTTCAAGAGGAACTGCGATGAACGGAGCTGTCCCCCTTGAAAGGCAATTATATATGGAAAATCTACCCGAGGAATCGAGAGGGGCCCTGTCAAGTTTACCTGAGCTCTCATGGAGTTTGTCATGGGCTCTTTCGGCGTCAGTCGCCGGTTTTATAATAGGAAAGTTCGGTTTTACAGCTCCGTTGCTCATAATGTTTGTATTCTATGTCCTTGGAATTGCTGCATTTTACTTTGGTATGAGAGGTGCATCATAAAAAGAAAAGCCAAATTCGGATTAATTATGCAGCTCCTTGCGAGTTTTTCTTTCTTTGTTGTTCAACTTTTTATACCTCAGTTTGCCGAAATGTTAAATGCAAACAAATTTCAAATAGGCCTTATTGCTACTCTTTTTTCTCTTTCTGTGTTTATGTCTTCCTGGTTTTTTGGAAGATTTGCTGATAAGATAGGAAGAAGAAAGATTATTTTACTTGGGTTTATTCTTTCCTCCGTTACGTTCGGGTTTGGATATTTTTCAAAAACTTATAATGGACTCCTTACTTTTAGGATGCTTGCAGGGTTTTCTGCAGGCATCTATCCGGGTGCACTTGCTGCATTTGTGTATGAAAATGGCGGAAAAATGGGGAAATACACGGCTTTTGGCGCTGTGGGTATGGCTATATCACAATATGTTTCCGGTATTGTTGTAACTTTTTTTGGCATACCTCATTTGTTTCTTGTAAGTGCGGGCACGTTTTTTGTTGCGTTCCTTGTCGCATTATTCGGTATTAAAGAGGAAGAGTACAAACCGATGCATATTGCATTATTCCCTATAGATGTAATCAGAAAAAATAAAGGAATTTACATCCCCCTTTTCTTGAGGCATATGGGTGCAACAGGAATCTGGGCATACTGGGTTCTGTATCTCGGCCAGCTTGGTGCCAATAACTATTGGAAAGGTATCTTAAATATGTTTAACTTCGCTACTCAGTTTATTATAATGTATTTTATAATTGATAAGGTTTCCGGCAAAAAAGCTGCGGGGTGGGGCCTTGTTTTGTCGGCGTTTGTGTTTTTTTATTTTGCGCTCTGCCGCTCTTACCTCTGGATTATTCCTGGCATGATAGGAACAGGTTTTGCCTGGTCATTTTTATATGCAGGTTCTCTTAAGGAAGTTACGGAAACAAATAAGGAGCGTGCTACGGCTTCAGGCCTCATTCAGTCGTCTATTAGCTTGGGCAACATTTTTGGCCCACTTGTTTCAAGTTTTATTGTAGCAATCAGCGGAACGTACAAAGCAAGTATGTATTTTGCCGGTATAATTACCGTATTTGCTTATATCTACTATCTTTATCAAAGGAAAAGAGATTCTATAAGCTAAGAAGCGTTATCCTTTCTTAGGCTTTCAAGTATATTTGAAACATTTCCGAACCTCGAATTTCTTTCCTGCACTCGCTCCAAGTATGTTATTGCCATCTCCCTGTTTCCTTTTTTTGCGAAAGCTATGCCTATTCCGAACTGTATTGCAAGCTCATCTTCTGTGATTGCCATCCTCGGGGGGTCAAATTCTTTCAATGCATTTATTGATTCGTTGAATTTATTTAAGTCAAACAGGGCAGAGCCGAGTAAACGGACAATTTTAATCGTTCTTTTTTCTTCAGGTGTTTTACTTAATATCTCAGCAGCTTTCTTTACATTACCTACGTAATAGTACATACTGGCAGTAAGAAAGCGAAAATATGGTGTATCCAGTCCTGGAATTTCTTTCTCGAGTAGATGAGCTGTTTCTTTATAGCTCTTGGTATTTTTACAGCGCTCCTTAAAAAGAGTATACATATTCTCTTCGTCTTGATTTAATAGTACAGATTGTTTAAGCATATCAGCACCTTCTTTACTGTTACCTTTATCCAAAACGCTTTTAGCTCTTGACATAAGCCTTACTGCTTTTTGTTCCGGTGAAAATAGATAAAAGGCATGGCCTATTAAAGTGATTATGAACAGTGGGATTCCCCATTTCCTTTTGTCGGGCATAATGCTCATAAATGTCCCGAATATGTAACCGATAATAATAAGTGTAGATGGTGAGATTGGCAAACTAAATTTTTTAATTTTTTCTTTTAGGCTTTTCATTTTTCCTCCGGCTATTTTTTTGATTTATTATACAGCAAAATTTGTTAGATGCAATTTTTTGCAGAGTAAAATAAAAAATTCATTTGTGGTGAAAAATTAGTCAGTTATGTTTACAAATTTTATTTTATTTATTATACTGCTATAAACTAAGGGTAAGGAGCTTGATATGGTTAAAACAATAAAAGGATGCAAAGATATTTACGGGGAAGACATTAAATACTTTAGGAAAGCTGAAGAAGTAATGCGTGAGACGGCTTTATCGTTTGGATTTAAGGAAATCATTTCCCCTGTGATAGAATATTCAGAACTATTCCAGCGTTCTGTGGGTAAGGACACGGATATTGTTGAAAAAGAGATGTATACATTTACGGACAAAGGTGGGCGTAGCGTTACACTTCGTCCTGAAATGACCGCTTCTGTTACTCGCGCTTATGTAGAGCATCACTTTGAAACTTTACCCGTACCTATTAAGCTTTTTTACATTGGATCTTGTTTCAGGTACGAGAAACCGCAAAAAGGAAGATATAGAGAATTCTACCAATTCGGAGTGGAAGTACTTGGTGATGAATCTCCATTACTCGACGCGGAAGTGATTGCTCTTGCCTACAAAATCTCCGAAAAATTAGGAATTAGAGGATTAAAAGTACGATTAAATAGTATCGGGTGTAAAAAATGCAGGCCACATTATAAAGAAGTGTTGAGGAAGGCCCTAAAACCTCATTATGATGAACTATGTGATGATTGCAAACGCCGTTTTTATACAAACCCTTTGCGCATTCTCGATTGTAAGAGGGAAAAACAGGAGCTTAAGGATAGCTTACCTAAAATTATTGATTATCTATGTGACGAATGCAAGGCGCACTTTGAAAAGGTAAAAGAATACCTTAGCTTGATGAATATCCCGTTTGAGCTGGACAGTAGCCTTGTAAGGGGACTTGATTATTACACAAAAACTGTTTTTGAAGTTGTTTCTGAGGACCTTGGCGCACAGAATGCATTGCTTGGAGGCGGGCGTTACGATTATCTTATAGAGGAGCTCGGAGGCAGACATACGCCGGGTTTGGGCTTTGCGCTTGGTATGGAAAGATTTGTGGAGGTTTTAAAAGCGCAGGGCATAAAAGCAAAAAAAGAGAGATTGCTCTATGTTGCTTATCAAGCTGGAGCTCTTAAAAAGGCTATGGAAATTGCAGATATTTTGAGAGGAGAGGGGCTTACAGTGCTTGTTGATTCAAAGGGTGGCTCTTTAGGAAAACAGTTAAGCCGCAGCAGGAAGCGGAATGCTGCATTTACTTTGATTATTGGTGAAGATGAAATAAAGAACGACACTGTCCAGATAAAAGATATGGAAAGAAAAGAGCAAAAAGAAATTAAAGTAAAAGAACTTTTAGAGGAATTTGGAGGAGATAATGCTTAAAAGAACGATAGGTTGTGGTAACGTAAACGAAAGCAGTACTGGTAATCATATCATAGTGAATGGTTGGGTGCATCGTAAAAGAAACCTCGGAGGTCTTTTGTTTATAGATATAAGGGATAGGTCCGGTATCGTGCAGGCCGTTTTTGACCCGCAGAAATTTAAAGGCGTAGAGGGCCTGAAAGCTGAGTCAGTTATAGGGGTTAAAGGAATTGTTCAGAAGCGTATTTCTGAAAATCCTTCCTTAAAAACAGGAAAAGTGGAAATTGTCGCAGATGAAGTAGAAGTTTTCTCACAAGCTGAAGATTTGCCTTTCAACCCCTTTTCCGGGCAGGAAGTAGATGAAACTGTGCGCCTGCGTTACCGTTATCTGGATTTACGAAAGCCGGAGGTGCGGAAAGTGTTTGAAATGCGTGCAAAAATTACGGATGCTGTAAGAGCGTTCCTTTCCAAAAAGGGTTTTATTGAGGTGGAAACTCCTTATCTTACGAAAAGTACGCCGGAAGGCGCACGGGACTTTCTTGTTCCTTCACGCTTAAATAGAGGGAAATTTTATGCACTTCCTCAATCGCCTCAACTCTTCAAACAGATTCTTATGGTGGGAGGATTTGAGAAATATTTTCAGATTGCCCGTTGCTTTCGTGATGAGGACTTAAGGCAAGACAGGCAGCCGGAATTTACGCAGATTGATATGGAAATGTCTTTTGTAGAGCAAGAGGATATTATAAATATTGTCGAAGAGATGTATAAAATGCTTTTCAAAAAAGTCCTTAATGTGGATTTACAAATTCCTTTTCTTAGAATGAAGTACAGGGATGCGATAAGGCGTTTTGGGTCTGATAAGCCTGATCTGCGTTTTGGCATTGAGATAAAAGACTTTACTAGTGATTTTAAAAATTCTCAATCAAGCTTGATACATAAGAATATCAATGCTGGCAATAGATTGCTTGCTTTATTCCTTCCGGGAGGAGCATTGCTATCCAGAAAACAGGTTGATGAGTTAAAGGAGAAAGCGAAAGCAATAGGATTAAGTGGTTTTATTGATATAAAAATTAAAGACGGTGATTTAAAATCTTCTTTTGCTAAATTTTTGAGCGATGTGGGAAAAAACATTATTCTCGTAAACGGTGAAAACGACGACCTTGTGATGCTTTTCCTTGTTAAGCCTAAAATGGGATTTGAACTCGTTGGGAGAATGAGAACCTTACTCGGGGAACAATTCAATCTCATAGAGAAAAATGTATGGAATTTCCTTTGGATAGTGGACTTTCCTTTTTTCTCATACAACGAAGAGGAAAATAGGTATGAGGCAGAACATCATCCTTTTACTATGCCCAATTCGGAGGATATTGGCAAATTAGAAACTGATAAAGACAACGTTCATGCTATTGCATATGACCTTGTTCTTAATGGGAACGAACTTGGCGGGGGAAGCATTAGAATACATAGCCCGGAATTACAGAAAAAAGTCTTTAAAGCGATAGGGCTTTCAGAAGAAGAGGCGAATGAAAAATTTGGATTCCTCATAAAAGCACTGAAGCTTGGCGCTCCACCTCACGGAGGAATTGCATTTGGCCTGGACAGACTTGTTTGGATAATGGCAAGAGTGAAAAGCCTACGTGATGTGATTGCATTTCCGAAAACTACTGCCGGCATATCTCCGTTAAGTAATGCCCCATCGACGGTTTCGAAAAAACAGCTCAAGGAACTTGGCCTGGATATTAAAAAGAATGAATAAAAAAATGGATAGGATGCCAAAGGAATATAAAATAGCGGTTTATGCAATAATTCTTGGCATTGCTTATTTTTTCCTGTATTCATTAATTTTTTATGGAAAATTTTATTATAAGCCATTCTTTGCAGCGTCGATAGCTATTGTTTTGGTATATATAATTCTTCTTGTTTTTCTGATACGCAAGTCAAACATTTCACGTATTTTGCTTGCCGTAGTGTCTCTTATACAATCCGCATTGTTTTTGTTAGCTATGTTCTCGCTTGTTTTCTTTAAACAGAGCATTGTACTTTTTTCTAAAGTAACACATAAGACTGCTTTCACTTTTTACCTATTACTTGGGCAGCTTGGCACGACACCTGATAAAGGAATATTTGCTTCTCTGATTGTTTCGGTGTGGGGACTATTTGTTGCATATTTGCTATTAAACAGAGAAACTGCAAGGTTTACAAAGGAAAAAACATATGACCTTGTGGACACAAGCAGAGAAACTTCCATCGTGATACTTATTTTATTTGCTGCCATAGCCATCCTGTACTTTTTGGTAAGATTTTGATTCTGTTATTGCAATTTATTTTGTATCTGGTATAATGCTTTTATCTGCAGGCAGGATGCAGAAATTTTTTAGGAGGTTTAGTACTTTGGAAAGAATTACAGGTAGAGTAAAATGGTTCAATGCCCAGAAAGGTTATGGGTTTATTGTTCCTGACAATGGTGGAAAAGATCTCTTTGTTCACTACTCAGCAATCCAGTCAGAAGGCTACAAGACTTTAAAAGAAGGCCAGAAAGTTGAATTTGAAATTGATCAGAGTGACAGAGGAGACAAAGCTGTAAACGTTACGGTAGTTGCCGAATAAATCAGCTGATTTATCAAATTTGAAAAAGCCAATCCCCGGTGAAAGCCGGGGATTTTTATTTTTAAAACTTTTGTGTAATATATTTTACTATGAAAAAGAAAACTTTAATAATCACTGAAAAGCCATCTGTTGCAAGAGATATTGCAAAGGCGTTAGGTAAATTTAAAAACGAGCAAGATTATCTTGAAAATGAACAGTATATTATTACCTGGGCCCTTGGCCATATTGTTACTCTGTTTGACCCTAAAGATTACAACAAAGCATTATCATATTGGTTACTTTCCACTCTCCCGATTATACCGGAGGAGTTTAAGTTTAAACCGATAAAGGAAACAAAGAAGCGTTTTAATGCTGTAAAAAAACTTATTGGCCGAAAGGAGATAGGTACTATTGTAAATGCTTGTGATGCGGGAAGAGAAGGAGAGCTTATATTCAGAAACTTGCTAAGGCTTATCCCTCACAAGAACAAGGAAATAAAAAGATTATGGCTTTCTGCAATGACTGAAGATGAAATAATAAAAGCTTTCGGGCACCTCTACGATGCATCTGATTTTGACTTGCTTGGGGAATCTGCGGTTGTCAGAATGGAAAGCGACTGGCTTGTTGGTATAAATGCAACAAGGGCATTTACGAGGAGATGGGGCACAATCCTTTCAGTGGGGCGTGTTCAAACGCCAACGTTAAACATTATTTGTAGCAAAGAAAACGAAATTAAAGCTTTTAAGTCTGAAAAATATTTTGAAATTGAAGGAGAATTTAAAAGCAAAGATTTGTTATACAAAGGAATACATATAGATAAAAAAGGAAAAACTCGTATTAAAGACAGAAGTGAAGCTGAAACAATAGTTAAAAAGGTAGAAAAGAAGCAGGGAATTGTAGGGAGCGTTAAGAGGGGAGAAAATAAAAAAGTTCATCCTCTTTTATATGATTTAACAGAACTCCAAAGAGATGCAAACAGGCATTTCGGATATTCCGCTAAAAGAACATTATCTATTGCGCAGAAGCTTTACGAACAGAGAAAGATGATTACATACCCAAGAACAGACAGCAGGTATTTACCCAAGGTACTTGTTAGCGAACTACCGGCTACATTAAAGGGAATTTCTGTTTATCCATACGATTCTTTTACAAAAGAAATTCTTTCCGCCCCGATAAAATTGGATAAAAGGGTAATAAATGATAAGGGTGTAACGGACCACTATGCAATCATCCCGACTGGCAAAATTCGTTTTTTAAACAGACTGACAAAAGAAGAAATAAATGTTTTTGATTTGGTCATAAGAAGGTTTTTATCTGTATTTTATAAACCTGCTATTATAGAGAAGCTTTCCTTTAAGACTATCGTAGAAGGGGAGGCCTTTAAATCGGATTTTTCCAGAGTAAAATATTCGGGTTGGATGAAAGTATACAATGGCGTAGAAAAAGAAGTGCTTATGGATATTAGAGATGGTGATAGAACTCTTCTCAAAAAAGTGAATCTTCTTGACAAAGAAACGCAGCCACCCCCACGCTTTACGGATGCCACAATACTTACTGCAATGGAAACGGCAGGAAAGCTCGTAGAAGATGAAAAATTGCGTGAGGCAATGAAGGAAAGAGGCCTTGGAACTCCAGCAACACGTGCTGCAATCATAGAGCGCCTCATAACAGTGGGCTATGTTGAGAGAAATAAAAAAATGCTTGTTCCACTTGATAAGGGTATGCGGCTTATAGAGCTTGCAAATGAAGTGGGAACCAATGAGGTTCTATCTCCCACGCTCACTGGTGATTGGGAAAAGAAACTAAGAGATATAGAAAAAGGACTTCTTAAACCTGAAAAATTTATGGAGGAGATTAAAACTTTGACTGTTTCCATTGTAGAAAAGGTAAAAAACTATAAGGGCAGTTACAGTATAAATGTTGGAAACACAACCCCTCTGGGTAAATGCCCCAAGTGCGGGGGAAATGTGATAGAAACATCCAAAGCATTTACTTGCGAAAACGTAAAGAGCGGGAAATGCGATTTCGCAATCTGGAAAAAGCTGATAAATAAAACAATTACAAGGGAAATGGCGGAGAAACTGCTAAAAGGGGAAAAAGTGCATCTTACAAAAGTGCTTTCCAGAAGCAAACATTATTTTGATGCGGATATTCTTATAAAGGATGGAAAAGTAGCCTTTGACTTCCCTGATGTAAAAAATGATGTGGCTATAAACGATAACCCTGTGGGTAAATGCCCCAAGTGCGGGGGAGATGTAATTGAGGGAAAGGAAACATATTTTTGCTCAAATAGGGAAAAGGGCTGTGGCTTTTATATAAAGAAAGTAATGGGTAACAAAGAAATTACACGTGATATTGCATCTGAACTTCTGCAGAACAAGAAGACGCAGCTCATAACTGATTTTGTTTCTAAAAGAGGGAGGAAATTCTCCGCATATCTTTATATAAATGATAAAGGGACTGTTAAATTTGAGTTTGAAAAAAAAGTAAGCAAAGCAAAAGCGGGTTCCTCTCAAAGAAACAACAAAGCTGCCAGCAAAAAAAGTAAAACAGTTTTAAACAAAGCTAAAACCACAAGGAAAAGCACAAGTAAAAAAAAGAAATCTACTGCAAAAACTAAAAAATGATTATATTAGTTGGTGGGCAGAAAAGCGGTTCTGGAAAAACTACGTTTATATGCGCACTTTTAAAAGCATTTCCGAATAACTTTAGTGTTTTGAAAATTACCCCTTCTGTTAAGAGGCAGGATAAGATAGAAACGGCTATTGCCGCGTTGTCCGAAAAAGGAAAAGATACTTCCCTTTTTTTGAAATATAATGCCAAGAAAGTAGTATGGGTTCACGGGGAAAGGAAGAACATTGCTTCGCTCATAAGTGAAGCACTTCTTTTGTTAAATGGAAACATTATTATTGAGGGGAACTCCGCAATGTTATCCGTAAATTTTGATGTGGCGTTTTTTGTTTCAAAGCATAGAGGAAGAACAGAAAAAAGTAGTGCGAAAATTTTTGAACAGAAGGCAGATTTTATAATAATGAATACTTTGCAAACAACCTCTGCATATACTATAAACAATACAGTTTATGTAAATCTTGGCCTTGAATTACGTTCCCCATCAAAAAGTTTTATTAAGATATTTGGCAATATCTTGCATTTAACTTGACTAAAAGCATTAAATAGATAAAATTGTAGGGAAATTATGAAAGGAGGTTTTTATGAATAAACCGGAGCTTGTTAGAGCAATTGTTGAAAAGACGGAAGCAAAGAAAAAAGATGTTGAAGAATTTGTCGGGGCTTTTGTGGAAACGGTGGAAGAAGCGCTTGCCGAAGGCGATAAAGTTGCACTTATCGGGTTTGGAACGTTTGGTGTGCGTGATAGAAAAGCGAGAAAGGGAGTAAACCCAAAAACGGGTAAATCAATCAACATCCCTGCAACAAAAGTTCCTTTCTTTAAAGCAGGCAAAACTTTAAAAGAAAAGGTAAAATAGACTTAACTTTGCCTTAACAGGGAAAAATTAGTCAAGCCCCGCGTTTTTAGCGGGGCTTTTTTATACTTCTTTGATTAGAATGTTTCCTATGATATCAGCCCCTTCAGAGATTCTGTCGGCTGCGTTGCTGATATGCCTATAAACTTCCCTCATTTTAAAGATGTAGTGAAAGTCATCTTTTTCAAAAAGGGTAACAAGTGCCTCATGATAAGTTTCTTCAATTTCGTTTTCCATTACTTTTGCAGCAATCAAATTATTATTGGAAAGTTGTTTATTCACGAAGAGGTTTTCTACTGCATAATTCATATGTACGACACCTCTTGAAAGTTTTTCTATCATCTTTTTTAAATGGTAATTCGGGTATAACTTGTAAACGAGCATTTCTTCAATGGTGCTTAGTGTATAATCAAGTATGTCGTCAATCACGTTTGAGAGGTTATATAGGTCTTGCCTGTCTAACGGTGTTATTAGATTTTTGTTTAATTCATTTACAAGTTTCCTTCTCGCTTTGTCCCCCTCTTCTTCTACTTTTTTGATTTGAATCCTTGAGTTGTGTCGCAAGATCTCTGCATTTTGCACTTCATTACCTATCCCCATAAACTCATTTAAGATGTTTATCCCATCAACCGTGAGATGGGCTTGTTGCTCTATCAGATTTTGAAATGCATCCGGTTTTTTAAAAATAGATTCCCACATTTTCATAATAATCAACTCCTTCTTTATTCATTTTATACCATTTTCTGAATAATAAAAGTATAAGCGAAAGATATTGAAATAGACATCGGGATTGTTACTATCCAGGTGAGTAATAAATTCCGAACTACGTTCCATTTCACCGAATACGGCTTTTCTGCATACCCTACTCCTACAAGCCCCATATTCAACGTTTCTGTGCTGCTAATTGGCAATCCGATTTTTGCAAAGTACAACACAGTGGCAGACGTAATAAATTGGGTAAGGAATGTCTGCTTAGGTTTGCTTTTCATAATTCTGAACCCTGCTGTAGTGGCAGAATTTCCTCCGAAGAGGACTGTTCCGACAATAAACACTAAAGCGAGGCCAAATACAATAAACGGGTCTTTTGCGTTTGGGCTAATATTTGAGTGTGTTATAAGTGCTGCCATATATATTAAACTTAAAGTTTTTTCCGCATCATTTGAGCCATAACCTAATACTAATAGAACAGATGTAAATAGCTGCAATACTTTAAAAATAATTGATATACTTGGTTTTGCGTTTGCATTTTTTAATATGAAATTTATAAGCTTTAAAAAGATGTAACCTAAAATAAAACTTATAAGTATTGATGCAATCAATCCCCCAAAGATTTTATAGACTTCTATAGTATGCAAACTGTGTGCGTATCTTGTGGCAAGTGCGCTGCCTACAAGCGCCCCTACAAAGGTGTATGAAATACTTACCGGGTATTTTATTTTCTGGGCGATTATCACCCATGTTATTGTAGCAAGGAGTGTTCCGTAAAGCATTGCAAGTGTCATATCCTGAGTCGGGAAGATTTTTGTTCCCAGAGTTCTTACTACGGCCGTGCCAAATAGAAATGGCGCGGCAAAAAGAGATAGAAACAAAATAGCAAGTGCTATCAACGGATGAACGAAGTTGGACGAGATAATAGAGCCGAATAGCACTCCACCGTCGTTTGCACCCATAATAAGCTGAAAAATCATAGCAAAACAAACAAATATCCAGAAACTTAAAGTAGCATTGTATATCATAGTTTTTTATAATAACACATTTTTTATTTGGGTCAATAATGTAAATATTTTTTATATAACTTTATATTCGTCAAGTATTTTTTGTGCCAGAGTAAGTAAAACTTCCTTTGTGCAATTTTATAAAATTTCCCATATCTACTCCTATTATGTTTCCACAATATGGGCATTTGATTGTTTTTCCATCTTTTTTTGTAAAGTCTTTTATTATCCTACTTTTAATGCACTTATGAAGCTCTCCTTTTCCAATCTTTTCATATTTCATAAGTTTTGTCTTACAGCGAGAGCATTTAATTAACAGCATTTACTTTAGATTTAGCATCAAGTTACACAGCTTATCTGCGATTGTGATATACTGATTTTCTCTTTTTGAATGTTGAAATTTTATATAATCAAAATTTTTGGAGAGCAGCATAACCGCGCTGTATAGTTTTTTGAGATGTTCAGCCTTTACCCTGTATTTTCCTATTATTTGCGATATAACAAGCTCGCTGTCCGATGTAAGAATTGCCCTTTTTATTTTTTTGGCGGTTGTATAAGTAAGAGCATTTATTATTGCTTGATACTCAGCTACATTATTTGTACTTTTTCCAATATATGCAGAGGAAAAGAATATCACCTTCCCGTTTTCTACGATAAGAAAGGACGAAGCGCTTTCTCCGGGATTTCCTCTCGATGCTCCGTCCGTATATACCTCAACCATTTTCCATAGCTTCCTTAAAGAGCATAGGGATTTCTCTTCCTATGCCAATAAGATGAACTTCTTTTAAAGTAGTTTCGTTATTTTTTATAAACTCTTTTACTGTTTCGTATATGATTTTTGTTCCCTTTTTCTTAGGGAATCCATAAATACCGCAGCTAATCGCCGGTATGCTGATACTCTCAAGTTTTTTCTCAGTGGCGAGTTTCAGCACGGAAAGAACTGCTTTTCCAAGTTTATTGTCTTCATCTCCCTCTCCATAAACTGGCCCTACTGTGTGAATTACGAATTTTGCAGGTAAATTTCCACCACTTGTTAGCACTGCCTCTCCTGTTTCAAGAGGCCCTCTTTTTTGAATAAGCTCGTTACTCTCTTTTTGTATGATTGGGCCCCCTGCACGCGATATTGCGAGAGCCACTCCACCTCCATGCGACAGGTATTTATTTGCTGCATTTACAATTGCGTCTACTTTGTCTTTTGTTATATCTCCCTTGATTACTTTTATCCTTACTCTATTAACTTCCATGTCTTTTAGTGTTTCCACATTATTACTCTCCGAGGAATTTTACAATTTCTTTTGTAAAGAACGGTAGATCGGACGGAGAACGCGAGGTTATGAGGTTTTCGTCAACTACTACCTTTTCGTCTACATATTTTGCCCCTGCATTCTTGAGATCGTCTTTTATTGCATAGGAACCAGTAAGCGTAACGCCGTTCACAGTATGTGCCGAGATAAGTACCCAACCACCGTGGCAGATTGCTGCAACAAGTTTTTCTTCATCAAACATCTTTTTTACAAAGTCTAAAATTTTTTGGTTTCTTCTCAATAGGTCTGGGGCATAGCCTCCCGGGATAACAACCCCGTCAAATTCCTTTGCATCGTTAATTGAGATTTCAGCGGGGATTGCGAGCCCTGCTTTTGAGTTGTATGTTTTTTTCTCCGGGCCAACAAGAACAGATTCAAAACCTGCTTCTTTTAACCTGTAATAAGGATAGATCAGTTCAAATTCGTTAAAATGATCCTCAATAAGTACCGCTATTTTTTTCATAATACCACCTCCTTGTTAATTTTAGCACTTCTTGCTATTTTATTAAAGCATATTTTAACTAAAATATATATAGCACAAAGATGAAAGGAGAAACTTTATGAGCGTATTTAGGGCAATTATTTTAGGAACAATTCAGGGAGCAACCGAGTTTTTGCCTGTGAGCAGTTCAGGGAACCTTGTTATTTACCCTGCTATGTTTAAATGGGGTACACCTACGCTTTCATTTGTTATGGCTCTGCATATGGGTACGTTTTTTGCCGTATTCTTATATTATATTAAGGATGTGTGGAGGCTTATTCTTGCATTTTTTAATACTTTCAAAAAGCACAAAACTTCTGAAGAAAAAGCTTACGTACGGTTATTCTGGATGCTTTTTGTAGCGCTTATTCCTGCAGGAGTTGTAGGGGTTTTATATGCAGATAAAATAGGCAAAGTTTTTTCTGAACCGCATATTGTATCCATTTTCTTGTTTATTACAGCAACAATTCTTATTCTTTCCAGCATTGATTTTAGAAAACAGTGGGATAAAATTGAGGATGTTCGTTTGAAGCACGCACTATCTATTGGGTTCTTGCAGATTGCTGCTCTTTTCCCCGGTATTTCTCGTTCAGGTTCTACTATAGCAGGTGGTGTTTTTTCTGGGTTAAATAGAGAAGATGCGGCACGGTTTTCATTCTTGCTTTCTATTCCCACAATTGGCGGAGCTGGGATTCTTGAAATGGGAAGTGCACTAAACGCTTCTATTTCCGGAGCTTCTCATGCTGCTATTTTCGCAGGTTTTATTGCTTCATTTGTTGTAGGATTCCTTTCCATTGGGTTTTTCTTTACAGTAATTAAAAAGACGAAATTTTACTATTTTGCAATTTACTGTATTATTTTAGGGATACTTGGTTTGATTTTTGCATAACGAATAGGAGGAAGATGTGATTAAAAAAATTATTTTTCCTTATGATTTTTCTGTATTTAGCAAAGCAGCAATTTCATACATAAAGGATTTTGCAAAACTTGGCGCAAAGGGAGTGATTATTGTAACTGTACTCGAGTATGAAGAGCTTTTTACTCATGTAATGTTTAAAGAAATAGAAATTCAGCGCTTTAAGGAAAAAACAATACAAAGGGTTGAGAATGTTAAAAAGGATTTGGAGAAATCAGGTTTTTATGTTTCTATTGTTGTAGATTTTGGTATTCCTTCAAAAGTGATTATGCGTACTGCGCTTAGCGAAAAAGCCGATCTCATAGTAATGGGTTCACGTGGGAGCAGCGTTCTTTCAAGTATGTTCCTTGGGTCAACAGCAGAAAATGTTTTAAAACGCTCAACAATACCCGTTATGGTAATTCCATCAAAAGCGTGAGTTTTGCAAAATTTGTAGAAAAGATTCTCATTCCTGATTTTTCAAACAAATTTTTCCACATAGAAAGTAAAGACTTTACTCTTCCGGTTTTAAAATCGCCAGGGCTTTATTTACATATTCCGTTTTGTAACTCTCTCTGCCCTTATTGTCCATACGATAGAATTTTATACAATAAAACATTAGCATATGAATACGTAGAGGCATTAAAAAAAGAAATTGAAATGAAAGCATCCATTATAGGAAACGTCAAGATTCCCTCTCTATATATAGGAGGGGGTACTCCCACGACGATTATCGAAAAACTTCCTGATTTAATTGAAACTTTTAGGGATAGCTTTGAATTCGGTGGAAATATTTTTATAGAAACAAATCCTCATGATATTACCGACGAAAATATGCGTATCCTTAAAGATATTGGCGTTTCTATGATAAGTATCGGGGTGCAGTCTTTTCACAATAAGCTTTTGAAACTTATCGGTAGGAATTACGATGAGAAAGTTGCGCGTGAATCCGTTAGAATTGCTAAAAAGTATTTTGATAGCATTAATGTGGATTTAATGTTCGCGCTTCCCGGCCAAAAGGAAGAAGATTTTTATTTCGATTTGAGCGAAGCAGTAAAAACGGGTGTCAGTCAAATTACTGCCTATCCCCTTTTTACGTTTCCGTATTCGTCAGGAGGAAGGTTTTTGAAGCTTAAAAATGTAAAGTTACCAGATTTCTTTACAAGAAAAAGAATGTTTGAACTTATGCATGATTATCTCCTGCAAAAAGAGTTTTACCCAGTTTCTGTGTGGGGGTTTAAGAGGGGGCATTCCCTGGAATTCTCTTCTGTAACAAGAACTGAGTATATAGGCTTTGGCGTAAGTGCAGCGACAAAGGTTAAAAATGCTTTTTATATGAATACATTTTCAGTGCCGCACTATATTGAGAAGGTTTCGAATGGTGAATTTGCAGAAGTAGTAAAAATGAATTATACGAATCTTATGGATGACTATTATTATCTTTATTGGAAGCTATACGAAACACGTATTCCAGTAAAGGAATTCTTAATAAGGTTTTCGTCCGGGGCAGGAAGAAAGGGATATATTCTTTTAAAACTATTATTTCTCACAGGAATGGTCAGGCGGGGCGAAAATCAATACATACTAACAAAAAGGGGTATGTTCTATATTCACCTTATGCAAAATCATTTCTCTATGAATTATATTAGCAAGGTGTGGTCAAAAATGCTTCTGAATGAAGAACCTCAAGAAATACTTCTTTAAATTTCCGCTATAAGGCTTACTTCCATAGCTGCTCCTGCAGGAAGTGTGCTTACTCCTATGGCGAGCCGTGAATGCTTGCCTTTGTCTCCGAATACTTTTACAAAGGTATCAGAAACAGTATTCATTACTTTTGATTGTTCGGTAAAGTCATTTGTAGAGTTAATAAACCCCTGCAAGCGTATAATTTGCTTTACTCTGTCCAGGTCTTTTATGGCATTCTTTAGATTTGCTATTAGTTGTAGTGCACACAGTTCCGCAATTTCTTTTCCAGTTTCTACGGTAAGTTCATTTCCGAATCTTCCTTTTATGATTTTACCGTTCTTAATTGGGATAACACCAGAAAGGTAAATAAAGCTTCCTGCTTTTACTGCTGTAACATAGTTTCCGATGCTTTTGGACGGTGAGGGCAAAATAATTCTCATTTTTTCCATTCTCTCTTCAATTTTCATACATATCGCCTCCTGCATATATTCTATCACAAAACAGCGCAATTTATTCAATCATTTGTGAATCAAAAGGACTTGACAATACTCTATAAATTTGTATATTGTGTTGGAGTGGGGCTATAGCTCAGCTGGGAGAGCGCCTCCTTGGCGTGGAGGAGGTCAGGGGTTCAAATCCCCTTAGCTCCACCAAATTTTTTATTAAGAGGTTATAATGGAAAAATACGACTTTTTATTTATTCAGAAAAAATGGCAAAAATACTGGGAAGAGCATAATTTTTATAGGGCTGAAGATTTTTCTGATAAGCCCAAATATTACATTCTTGTAATGTTCCCCTATCCTTCTGGTTCTGGTTTGCATGTGGGGCATTGCAGGAACTATATACCTGCAGATGTTATTGCACGCTACAAACGGATGAAAGGTTTTAACGTTTTGCATCCCATTGGATATGACGCTTTTGGTTTGCCTGCTGAGAACTATGCAATTCAAAAAGGCATCCCTCCCAAGATTGTTACACAAAACAATATTAAAACTTTTAGAAGGCAGCTTAGGATGTTAGGGCTTTCTTATGATTGGTCCAGGGAAATTAATACTTCTGATCCGGAGTACTATAAATGGACGGAATGGTTTTTTGAACTTTTGTACAAAAGAGGCCTTGCTCATGAAAATGTGAGCTCTGAGTGGTGGTGCCCGCATTGTAAAACAATTCTTGCGAACGAGCAGGTTATAGATGGTAAATGTTGGAGATGCGGAACTCCTGTGGTTAAAAAAGAGCTAAAAGAATGGTTTTTTAAGATAACATCTTATGCAGATAAATTACTTGATGATTTGAATAATATAGACTGGCCAGAGAGGATAAAATCGATGCAAAGGAATTGGATTGGGAAAAGTAAAGGGGCTGAAGTAAATTTTGTAGCCGTAGATCCTTCTGGAAACGAGCACAATGTTCCAGTTTTTACTACAAGAGTAGATACAATATTTGGAGTAACATTCCTTGTTCTTGCACCGGAACATCCTCTTGTAAAAAAGGTTACTACCAGGGAAAACATTGAGAAAGTTGAAAAGTACCTTGAAGATGCGCAGAGAAAACGTGAAATCGACCGGCTTTCTACCGAGAAAGAAAAAACGGGAATATTTACCGGAAGTTATGCCATAAATCCTCTAAACGGAGAGAAAGTACCCATATATATTGGTGACTATGTTGTTTATTCCTATGGGACTGGGGCAGTAATGGGGGTTCCTGCACATGATTTACGAGATTTTGTTTTTGCAAAAAAACATAGTATTCCTATTAAGCAGGTAATAAGTCCGGCAGGTAAGGAAACAGAATTAAACGAAGCATATACTGAGGATGGTATCCTGGTAAACTCGGGGAAATTTAGTGGCTTAAAAAGCGCTGAGGCACGAGAAAAAATTGTTTCTTATATGGAAGAGAAAGGAATTGGAAATAGTATCGTACGATATCATATCAGGGATTGGATCATTTCGAGACAAAGATATTGGGGTGCTCCTATACCAATTGTTCATTGCCCTGTACATGGGGCTGTCCCTGTACCGGAAGAAGATTTGCCTGTGCTTCTGCCTGACGAAGTGGATTTTACTCCGAGAGACAGTGGAGAGTCTCCTCTTGCAAATGACCCTGACTTTGTGAATACGACTTGCCCGGTTTGTGGTAAGCCATCTGAGCGTGAAACTGATACGCAGGACGGTTTTGCCTGTTCTTCATGGTATTTCTTGCGCTATGCGGACCCTCATAATGATAAAGAGCCCTTTAGCAGGGATAAAGTGAATTATTGGCTCCCTGTTGACCTTTATATAGGTGGTGCTGAGCATGCTGTAATGCATCTTCTTTACTCTCGTTTCTATACCCATGTGTTATATGATGCAGGCTTAATCGGATTTAAAGAGCCGTTTAAAAAACTTTTGAATCAGGGAATGATTTTAGGGCCAGATCACCAGAAGATGAGCAAATCGAAAGGCAATGTAATTAATCCAGATGACGTGATAAAGAAATACGGAACGGATACTTTACGTGCGTATGTTCTGTTTATCGGCCCCTTTGATACTGACGCAGCGTGGAGTACTGAAGGCATTAACGGAGTACACAGATTTATTAATAGATTCTGGAATTTGTTTGCTAATTTAGCGGATAGCAATAAAGTTTTATCTTTTGATAGCGAAAAAGAAATTTCGGTTGTTACAGATAAATGGATACGGAAAATAACAAAGCAGATGGAGAGTTTTAAATTTAATACAATGCTTAGCAGTTTTATGGAGTGGCTTAATTATCTCGTAAAAATTTCGAATGAGAACAAAGATATTATTTATACAAAAGCATTTAGAAATTCGGTAGAAACTTTTGTACAGATGATTGCCCCTGCTGTGCCTCATGTTAGTGAAGAACTCTGGCATATGTTGGGGCATAGTGAAAGTGTTCATCTTTCTAAGTGGCCTGAACCGAAAGGAATACACAAAGAAGACAAAACAGATATCATAATAGAGGTTAATGGTAAACTCAGGGATAAGGTAAAAGTTGCTAAAGGGCTATCCGAGGAAGAAGTAAAAGAAATTGCTTTTGCCAGCTCTAAAGTAGAAAAGTTTGTAGAAGGTAAAGATATTGGAAGAATAATTTTTGTTAAAGATAAATTGCTTAACATTGTATTAAAGAGATAAATGTGTATAATAAATTGTTTAATAAATGAGAGGAGTTGATAAAAAATGGCAAACCCAAAGAAAAAGACAACGAAGAGTAAGAAGAGAATGAGACAGTGGAAGGAGAAGAAGAGTTCTCCGAATTTAGTTGAGTGTCCTCATTGTCATCACCTTATCCTTCCGCATCATGTATGCCCATACTGTGGTTATTATGAAGGCAAGCCTGTAATTTCAGTGGAGAAGAAAAAGAAGAAAGAGAAAGCTGCATAGATGAGAATTGCTCTTGATGGAATGGGGGGTGACTATGCCCCCCGTGAAATTATTAAAGGCGCAATAGAAGCTTTAAAAGAATTAAAAGATTTGTATATTGTAGTAACCGGAAATGAAGTTGACATAAGGCAAGAACTTGCTAAGTTTTCTGAATCTCTAACAGACCGCATCTCTGTATATCCTACCGAACAGGTTATTACAATGCATGATCATCCTAAGGACGCACTTCTTATGAAAAAAAAGTCTTCCTTATATAAAGCGGTTGAGCTTGTTAAAGACGGTGATGTTGTAGGAATAGTGAGCGCTGGAAATACCGGTGCACAAATGGCTATTTCATTGTTTGTTCTTGGAAGGATGAAAGGTATTCTGCGGCCTGCGATAGCAGTTCCGTTGCCTTATCCCGGAGGGAAAATGGGGATATTAATTGACGGGGGTGCAAATGCCGATTGCGACGAAAGAATACTTTTGCAGTTTGCACTTCTTGGTAAAGTTTATCTTGAAAATATTTTAGGAAAAAATGTAACCATAGGATTGTTAAATATAGGTATGGAGCGAGAGAAAGGTTCTAAGCTTGCGCAGAAAGCATACACTATTATGGAAAAAACTTTTGAAAATTTTAAAGGTAATGTAGAGGGGAATGAGTTGTTAAGCGGTAGAGTGGATGTAATTGTTACAGATGGCTTTACCGGCAATATTGCACTCAAGTCTGTAGAAGGAGTGGCTGAGCGCATTTTGAGTGCTTTTAGGGATGAGATAAAAAGAAGTAAATTTGCTGCATTTAGTGCATTAATGATGAGAAAGAATTTAAAAAACCTTTTTAAGCAATTTGATTACGAAACTTTCGGAGGTTCTCCTCTATTAGGCGTTAATGGAATATCTATTATCGCGCATGGAAGGTCTTCCTTCGTTGCGATTAAAAATGCGATTAAAATGTGCTATAAAATGGAAAAAGAAAAGGTATTAGAAAAAACAATCAAGCAACTTGGCAATGAGAATTTTGAAAGAAACAATTGACAAAAAACTACAAAAATTAGAAAATTTGTTAGGTAAAAAAATTGAAGATAAGCATCGGAAACTATTTATTACTTCAATTACTCACTCTTCTTTCAGCGGTGAGTTTCCTGAATATCCTTCTAATGAAAGACTCGAGTTCTTAGGTGACTCTGTAATATCTCTTGTTGTAACTCACTACTTGTTTAAACATTTTCCAGATTTGCCTGAGGGTGAACTTAGCAAAAAACGGGCATACCTTGTTAGTGAAAGGGGCCTTTCTGAGAAGGCAATGGAAATTAACCTTGGTGATATATTGCTTTTTGGAAAAGGTGAGGAAAAGAATGGGGGCAGGTTTAAGAGAGCGCTCCTTGCCGATGCTCTTGAATCACTTGTTGCTGCTATCTTCCTTGCTCGCGGGTTCAAAAGAACAGAATTTTTTGTCTTGAAGATTTTTAAAAAGAATCTGGAACAGATAAAAGATATGGAAACTACAGATTTTAAAACACGCCTTCAAGAAATTTTACAAAAAGCGTTTCATGAAGTACCTAATTATGAAATTGTTAGCGAGGATGGAAGCCCGACAAATAAACGTTTTGTTGCCAGAGTTTTGATAAAGGACAGAGTTCTTGGGAAAGGTGAGGGTGGCTCTAAAAAGGATGCGGAAGAAGAGGCAGCTAAGGAGGCGTTGAGTAGTGGGTTTATTCGGGAAGCTAAAAAAACTGCTGAGGAGAAATAACGAATCAAATATAGAGGACATTGAGGAATTTCTTATCGAAAATAATTTTGGTGTAAAGTTTACGAGCGGGTTCATTTCCGAAATTGAGCGAAAACATACGTTAGATATCCAGAAATATTTAGAAGTTACAATTAGGGAAATTTTAGCTGGTAATGACTGTTCCTTACATCTTGTAAATTCGCCCTCTGTTATTTTATTTGTAGGGACAAATGGTTCCGGGAAAACTACTAGCATTGCTAAGGTAGCAAACTTATTAAGGAAACAGGGTAAGAAAGTTATGCTTGTTGCTGGGGATACATTCCGTGCGGCGGCAGCTGAACAGCTTACCAAATGGGCGAATGTGATAAACGTCTCAATAGTAAAACAAAAAACAGGAAGTGACCCCGGGGCGGTAGTTTTTGATGGCCTTGAAAGCGCAATAAGTCGTAAAATCGATGTTGTATTAGTGGACAGCGCGGGAAGAGTTGAAACAAAGAAAAATTTGCTAAGGGAACTTTCTAAAGTAGAATATATTATTGAGAGAAAAACAGGGCATAAACCTGATGAAACTCTTCTTGTTCTTGATGCATATACAGGTCAAAACGGACTTTCCCAAATCGAGGTATTTTCAAAAACGGTAAACATTACTGGAATTATTCTTACTAAATTAGATGGGAGTTCCAGTGGCGGAATAGTTGTGCCGATAGTAAAGGAGTATGGATTGCCAATTAAATTTATCGGCACTGGTGAGGGGTTAGAAGACATAGAACTTTTTAGTGCGGATTATTATATGCGTATGTTAATGTAATTGACAAATATGGTTTTTGTTTTATTCTCTGTCTGGAGGTAATTTTATGGAAAGGAACGCTAAGAAAAAGAAAATAAGCAGGAAGTTACGGTTAAGGGGGCTTATGGAAGTATATCCTGGTCTTCTTACTATTAAGGAAAGGCAGGTTTTGGAACTGTACACGAAACCTAATGTAAGCGGATCGGATGTCGCCCGTAAGCTTAAGATTTCAAGACAAGCCGTACATGACCATATAAAACGTGCATTGGATAGAATGGAGAGCTGTGAAGAAAGGGTAAAATTTCTCAAGAAACGTAGCAGAAGGAGAATGGATATACAAAAGCTTTACGATACCATAAAACGAATTGCTGAGGAAAATCCTACTCTTGAGAAAGAGTGTGAAGAAATGGATAAAATAGTGCAGCATATTGATAAGAATAGTTAATGGGTGATGGTTTATGTTTGACGGATTAAAAAGCAATCTTCAGAAAGCATTCAAATTTTTTAAAAGTAAAGGAAGATTAACTGAAGAAGACATCAAAGAAGGGTTGAGGGAAATCCGCGTTGCCTTGCTTGAAGCAGATGTTAACTATAAAATTGTGAAGGAAGTTATAAAAAATGTTGGGGAAGAGGCAAGGAAAGAAAAGGTTATAGATAGCCTTACTCCTGCCGAGCAGATCATTACAATTTTATACAGAGAGTTGTTGAATGTTCTTGGAACAAGCGCTCCTTTAAATATTGAAAGTGGCAAATTGAACTTTATAATGCTTTTAGGGCTTCAGGGCAACGGAAAGACAACTACGGCGGCGAAACTTGCCTATTACCTTAAAGAAAATGGACAGAGAGCTTTGCTTGTCCCATTTGATTTCAAACGCCCCGCTGCAAGGGAGCAACTTGTTGCACTTGGGGAACAAAATGGGATGGATGTTTTTACTGATGTTGTGAATCATCCGATTCTAACTTTAGAAAAAGTACGCTTATTTATGGAGAAGGGTGGTTTTAATACCGCGATAATTGATACTGCCGGAAGAAGAGAAATTGATGCCGAAATGATGCAAGAGTTAAAAAACGTTTATGATAGCTTTGCTTTCTCTGAAGTGCTTTTTGTTTCCGATAGTACAATAGGACAAGGGTCTTTAAAAATCGCAGAAGGATTTAATGAAGTAGTGCCTCTTACAGGAGGTATATTTACTAAATTTGACAGTAGTGCAAAAGGTGGCAGCGTACTTTCTTTTAGGTATGTTACCGAAAAACCTATAAAGTTTATTGGTACCGGTGAAAAAATTAATGAGATTGAAATTTTCCATCCGGACAGAATAATTTCCAGAATTGTTGGACGTGGTGATGTTGCAACACTTGCAGAAAAAGCTGCAAAAGCTATAAGTGAGGAAGAAAGTAAGGAAATATTTACTAAAATTCAGAATGATGCCTTTGATTTAAACGATTTTAAAAGAGAACTTCAAGGAATTAAAAAGATGGGTGGTTTTGCTTCCGTACTTTCTTCTCTGCCTACAATTCCGGGAATGAATATTTCTGCCTTGAATAATGAAGATATGCTTCCAAAAACAGAAGCGATTATTAACGGTATGACAAAGGAAGAACGTGCAAATCCTGATATTATCGATGGTTCAAGGAAGCGGAGGATCGCTCGAGGTTCCGGAGTTACAAAACATGATATAAATGTTTTGCTAAAGAACTTTAGAGCCTTTCGTAAAATGATGAAAGGAATGAAAAATATTAAAAGTATTGACCAGATTATGAAATTAAGGTAAAATAAGAAGCAAATTTGATATAAATTATGAGGAGGTCATAAATTGGCAACTAAAATTAAATTAGCAAGAGTGGGAGCGCCTCATCGGGCTGCTTATAGAGTGATTGTAACGGATTCAAGGAGTGCGACGGATAGCAATTTTATCGAAATCGTTGGCTTTTGGAATCCAGTTCCTGAGAAAGAAGAACTCGAACTGAAAAAGGATCGGATTTTGGACTGGCTTATGAAAGGAGCACAACCTACAGAATCTGTTAAAAAGATTCTGAAGAGAGGCAATGTGTGGAACGAGTTTCTAAAACTAAAGAAAGAAGGAGGAAACAACTAATGAAAGAACTAATTGAGACTATGGTGAGAGCACTGGTAGACAGACCAGAAGAAGTTGTTGTAAATGAAATTGCTGGTGAGCAGGCTGTTATTTATGAGATTAAAGTGGCAGATCAGGATATCGGCAAAGTTATTGGAAAACAGGGAAGAACTGCTAATGCATTAAGAATTATCGTTAAGGCAGCTTCCAGCAAAATTGGAAAGAACGCAAGCGTTCAGATTAACTCTAAGCCAAAAGGCGCATAAGGCGCTTTAAGGTAGACAATCCGATGAGTGCACTCCATCTTAAGCAGAATGTTACAGTTAAAGTTATTGTAACTGAGCAGTTTAGAAAAGACTATAGAACAGAGCTGGAGAAACAGCTTGGTGTAGCTGAAGGCAAGGCAAAAGAGCTTAAATCTTCACTTGCCAAACTTGTTATTGAAAGTACGGGAATGAAAGACGCGGCTTATGTTGAATCTCTAAAAGCACGTATCGAGGAGGAAAGGCTTCTTCAAGATGCTATGGCTCAAGAAATTAAAAGCAGAATATCTGAGATAGCTAAACTTAAAGATGGAGATGTCTATCCATATACGGTACTTGAGGGGTTTGTTGATGTCAAAGAAGGGGATAATCTCTTTAAGAAAACAACTGCTGCGGAAATTATCATAAAAGACGGAATAGTAGTATCCATAAAAGAAGAATGACTTTTATCGAGGCACTTTAACGGTGCCTCGTTTTTTTGCTTGAACCTATGAAAATCCATATCTTAACAGTATTTCCAGAAATTTTTAAATGTATTCGAAACGAGGGTATCATAAAAATTGCGGAAGAGAAAGGTATTTTAAATTTTCTTGTGCACAATCTCAGAGATTTTACAGTAGATAAACACAAAACTACTGATGATACTCCGTATGGGGGCGGTGCCGGTATGGTAATGATGGCATCTCCGGTAATAAAAGGAATTAGGAATATAGATAAGGCTTTTGGAAAAACTTTTAAGATATTTCTTACCCCTCAGGGAGAACGATTTAGTCAGGATACAGCACACTTCCTTGCTGGAAAAGAACAACTCTTACTGCTACCTGCACATTATGAGGGTATGGATGAGCGTGTTATGGATTATGTGGATATGGAGCTTTCAGTTGGTGATTTTATATTGAGCGGTGGCGAGTTTGCATCACTTCTTGTAATAGATGCGGTCGTAAGGCTTCTTCCGGGTGTACTGGGTAATGAATCCTCGCTCAGTGAAGAAAGTTTTGAGAATAATTTGCTTGAATATCCTCATTATACGAGGCAGAGGGGAATAGGGGGCAGTGAAGTGCCTGAGATATTGCTCAGTGGCCATCATGAAAACATAAGGAAATGGCGTCTCAAAGAATCTCTAAAACGTACTTTGGTAAAACGTCCTGATATTTTGTTGAAACATAGTTTCACCGATGAAGAAAAGCTACTTCTTGAAGAAGTGGTGAAAGAAATTGATGAAACGGTTAAGGAAATTTTAAAATGAATGTATACCTCGTTCTTCTCCATTATCCTGTTTATAATAAGCATGGGGAGGTTATTTCTACGAGTGTAGTAATTCATGATATTCATGATATGGCGAGATGCGGGAAAACTTTTGGAATTAAAAAGTTCTACATTGTTCAGCCATTTGAGGGAGAGCGTGATATTGTGAATCGTATAAAAAAATTTTGGGAAGATGGCGGGAAACGGTATAATCCGAATAGGGCAGAAGCGGTAAAAATCGTTTCAGTCAAGCAAAGTTTTAGAGAAGTTTTAAATGAAGTCAAGGTTGAGGAAAAAAAGAACCCTATTTTAGTTGGGACTTCTGCAAAAGAACGGGGCAAACATATTTCTTATAGAACGTTATCTGCAAAAATAGTGGATGACAATATACCAGTCGTGCTTATTTTCGGAACGGGCTGGGGGATTGCAAGCGAGATAGAGGATACATTTGACTACTTTCTTCCGCCAATACAGGGAAGCTCTAATTATAATCACCTCTCCGTGCGAAGTGCTGCTGCAATAGTGATGGATAGGATCTTAGGAGGGAGGAAATAATGATTTTTATAGGTTATAGAAGGCAAATCGGAAGAGATGACATAGAAGGCATTGTGGCATTTCTTGAGGAGCATAATGAATTTACAGAAGTTTATATTGTTTATAAAGAGCCGCTAACTGAGGTTGTAAGAAATCTTTTAAAGAAAAAAGATTTTCATACTATCCAGAGTGATTATTTAAGAAAAACCCTAAAAGAAATAAAAAACAAAGGGGAGAGTAAAGCTTACTTTCTAGATGAATTCGGCAAGCGAAAGCTTAGGAATCCGTGCGGAAGGAGTTTATCAAGGCCCCAGTATTGGTAAAATTATCTTAAAACCATTTTTTGTTATATACTGAATTTATGAAAATCGGTATTATAGGTGCGGGAAAAGTAGGCACTGCTCTCGCTATTATTTTTGCAAGGAATGGGTTCAATGTTTTAATTGCCAGCAAGCATAGGGGCAGTGCAAACGAGGCGGCAAGGATTTCCCGGGCGAAAAGTGCTGAAATATTAGACGCAGCAAAAGCTGATATCGTGGTTTTGTCAGTTCCTGATATGGAGATAGTAAATGCAGCAAAGACTATACAACCTGTTGTTCATAAGAATCGAGTTGTTTTGCATCTGAGTGGCTCGCTTCCGTATGATATAATTCAATTTTTGAATTCATACACAGGTGCTTTACATCCGTTGAAGTCTTTTGCTGATCCTATTAATTCCGCAAAAACAATCAAGAATACGCTCTTTACCTTTGATGGGGATAATGCGGCATTTGATATCTTATTGCCATTAATTAAGAAGATTGGCTGTAAGTTAGTGAGGATAAATTCTGCCGATAAACCATTATATCACCTTGCGGCAGTTCTTACTTCAAATTATACTGTAACGCTTTTTGATATTTCGGAGCACATATTAAGGCATATAGGATTTAGTAAGGGAGAAGCAAAAGAGGCCTTGATGAGCTTGCTTAAAGGTGTAATTTATAATATAGAAACTAAAGATGCAAAAAGCGCTCTTACCGGACCAATTTTACGCGGAGATAGTAATACTGTAAAACTGCACATACAGAATATAACGGATGAAAACATCAAAACTATTTACAAATCTCTTGCTTTTGCTACACTAAAAATAGCAGAGAGGGAAGGTTTAAGTAAGGATAAAATTAAAAAAATTAGGGAGGTGCTGAATGGATAAGATTACTGCTCCAAAAATAAAACGTTTCAAAGGAAAAAAACTGATTACTGCTTTAACGGCTTATGATTTCCTTACGGCAAGGATAATTGATGAAGCGGGTATAGACATAATTCTTGTTGGTGATTCAGTAGGCACTACGGTTCAAGGGCTGAGTTCCACCCTACCGGTAAAAATGGAAGAGATGCTGTACCACACAAGAATTGTTCATAGAGCTGTGAAAAGAGCCCTTTTAGTTGGAGATATGCCTTTTCTTTCCTATCAGACTTCTGAAAGTGATGCAATCAAAAATGCGGGATTGTTACTTAAAGAAGGTGCAGAAGCAGTGAAGCTTGAAGGAGGGGTTGCAGTTGCCTCGACAGTGGAAAAATTAGTGTCTTCAGGAATACCCGTTATGGGTCATATAGGGCTTACTCCTCAATCAATAAATATTTTTGGAGGCTACAAGATTCAGGGAAGAACAGAAAGTAAGGCTGAAGGTTTAGTAAATGATGCGCTTGCACTTGAACAAGCAGGCGTGTTTAGTATCGTATTGGAGGGAATGCCTGAAGAAACAGCTAAGGAAGTTAGTGAGGCAATAAAAGTTCCTACAATAGGTATTGGCGCAGGGAGGTATTGCGATGGTCAAATCCTTGTTATAACAGATATTTTGGGGATGGATCCTACATTTACTCCGCGTTTTGTTAAAAAATATAAAAACTTGTATGGCGAGATCGAAGATGCAGTAAAAAAATATATAAGTGATATTGAAAATAAACGGTTTCCATCGGAAGAGAATGTTTTTCACGTAAAGAAGGAGAGTAAAGAGTAATGAAAGTTATTAGAACTGTACAAGAAATGAAGGAATTTTCACGAGCTGTGCATAAGGAGGGTAGTTCAATCGGATTTGTGCCTACTATGGGGTTTTTGCACGAGGGGCATCTCTCTCTTGTGCGTGCTGCAAAAAATAACAATGATGTTGTTGTTGCAAGCATATTTGTAAATCCTACACAGTTTGCGCCAAGTGAAGACTTAGACAAATATCCCAAGGATGAGAAAGGCGATTGTGATAAACTTGAAAAAGAAGGGGTTGCAGCAGTTTTTATCCCTACTGCGGAAGAAATGTATCCTGAAGGTTATCAAACTTATGCAGAGGTAACGGGGCTTACAAAATATCTTTGTGGCAGGTTTAGGCCTACTCACTTTAGGGGAGTTGTTACTGTTGTTTTAAAACTTTTCAATATCGTAAATCCTGATAAGGCCTATTTTGGGAAAAAGGATTATCAGCAGTTCAGAGTGATTGAAAGGATGTCGAAGGATTTAAATCTTGATACTGAAGTTATTCCCTGTCCCATTGTGCGTGAAAAAGATGGCCTTGCAATGAGTTCAAGAAACAAATATCTTACACCTGAAGAAAGGAGCGATGCAACGATTATTTCCAGAGCAATCAAAAAAGGTATGGAAACTATTTTAGATGGAGAAAGAGATAGTGGTAAAGTAATTCAATTGATAAAAGAAATGATCGGAAGCGCAAAAACGCTTAAAAAAATTGATTACGTGTCTATTGTGGACATTTATACCTTAGAAGATGTGCCTTTTATCGATAGAGACGTACTTATTGCTGTGGCTGCTTACTTTGGAAAAGCACGTCTTATCGACAATAAGGAGGTATTTTTAAATGCAAAGAATTATGCTTAAATCCAAAATACACAGGGCGCATATTACCCGTGGAAATTTGAATTACGAAGGGAGTATTACAATAGATAAGGTTCTTGCGGAAAGAGCGAACCTAAAAGAATTTGAACGTGTGGATATTTATAATGTGTCGAATGGCGAGCGTTTTTCCACATATGTTTTATACGGAAAGTCCGATAGCGGATGTATTGAGTTAAATGGAGCGGCGGCACGAAGAGGTGAAGTAGGGGATGTAGTAATTATTGCTTCTTATGCCGTAATGGATGAAAGTGAGATAAAAA
>WFSP01000054.1 GCA_015485995.1 Caldisericales bacterium
AAAACTTCTTCTAATAGCCCATCAAATATGCCTAAATAAGTCCCAGTACAAACACCTTGACATAGATCCCGATAAAAGAGACAAAATAAAGGATAAAAACTTATGTTTTTCCTCTTGACAAAGATCGTAGTATCTTTGATGAGGCAATTCGGGCTCTTTACATTTTAAAATTTAAGATTATAATCTGGAAAAGGGAGGTGGTACCCCGATAAAATGTAAGAAAAGTGAACAACAATAAAATTAAAATGAGAAGGAGGAGGTAGCAGCAAATGAAAAAGTACAAGATTTTAGCATTATTTATTGCCGTACTATTTGTAGTAACGATCTTTGCGGGTTGTGCCCCTAAACCTGCACAAAATCCTTCGCAGCCTGCAAAACCTGCGAAAAAAATTAAAGTTGCAATGGTTTTAGTAGGCCCTAAAAATGATGGTGGTTGGTCCCAGGCACATTATGAAGGTTTGATGTATCTTAAAGACCACGATCCAAACGTTGAAGTTGCTTATTCGGAAAGTGTTCAGGAAGGCGCCCCATGCGAAAAGGTCGTAAGGGATTATTGTAACCAGGGTTATAAGGTGATCTTTACAACGAGTTTCGGATTTATGGATCCTACACTCAACGCCGCAAAAGATTATCCAGATGTTGTTTTTGAACACTGCTCCGGCTACAAAACAGCGAAGAATATGGGTAATTATTTCGGTAGAATGTATCAGCCTGATTATCTTGCGGGCCTTGTTGCAGGAAAAATGACAAAATCTAATTATATCGGTTTTGTTGCTCCGTTCTCAACTCCGGAAGTTGTCAGAGAGATTGATGCATTTACGCTTGGCGCAAGAGAGGTAAATCCAAAAGTTGAAGTTCACGTTGTATGGCTTAACACTTGGTTTGACCCTACAAAAGAGGGAAATGCTGCAAAAACCTTTATTGCTAATGGTGCTGACGTCGTTGCAAGCGGAATGGACTCACCGGCTCCTTTAGAAGAAGCTCAGAAAGCAGGAGTTTATGCGATTGGATACGACAGAGATATGGCAAGTTTTGCGCCTAAGGCAGTTCTTACATCTCGTATATGGCACTGGGGTGTTTATTATACAAAAGTCCTTAAGGAAGTCGAGGATGGTACCTGGAAACCCACTGCGTATTGGGGTGGAATGAATGAAGGTATTGTAGATCTCGCTCCTCTTGGGCCAATGGTTCCTGATAATGTAAAAGAACTTGTTAAGAAAAGAGAAGATGCAATTAAGGCAGGAACGTTCAAAGTTTTTACTGGCCCAATTTATGACCAGGACGGGAACCTTAAGGTAAAGGAAGGGGAAGAACTTCCAGATGGCGACAAACTGCAATTGCAGTGGTTTGTTAAAGGCGTTGTGGGAACAATTCCTAAAGGTGGCTCTTAATAAGTACTAAGATATAGAGAATGCCCCGGGCTGTTTTAAGAGTTCGGGGCGTCTTTTGTATGGAGGAAAATACGATGGAGGAGATTGTACTTCAAGCAAAAAATATAACTAAAAGATTTCCAGGAGTCCTTGCGAATGACCATATCAATTTTAATTTGAGAAAGGGTGAAATACATACATTGCTCGGTGAAAACGGTGCTGGTAAAAGTACCTTAGTAAATATTTTTGACGGTATTTACTACCCCAACGAGGGGGAAATATACATAAATGGAAAGAAAGCAAATATAAGGTCTCCATTTGATTCAATGCGTTACGGAATTGGAATGATACATCAACACTTTATGTTAGTGGATACTCTAACCGTTTTAGAAAATATCGTTCTCGGTTTAAAAGACCAGAAATTCATTATCGATAAAAAAGAAGTTGCGGATAAAATTCTCGAAATATCGGATAAATATCATTTCGATTTAAAACCACATACAAAGATTTGGCAACTCTCTGTTGGAGAACAGCAGAGAGTAGAGATAGTCAAAATGCTTTTTAGGGGTGCAAAAATTTTAATTCTTGATGAACCAACAGCTGTACTTACACCTCAGGAGGCCGAAGCCTTGTTTGATATTTTAAAGCAGATGAAAAACGAAGGAAAATCTATTATATTTATTAGCCATAAGTTAAATGAAGTAATGGAAATTTCAGATAGAATAACTGTTTTAAGAAAAGGAAAGCTTATAGGCACGGTAAACAAGGATGAAATTTCACCCTCAGAACTTGCCAAAATGATGGTAGGAAGAGAAGTATTATTCAGGTTGCACCGTAAACCTATGGAACAAGGAAAAGAAGTTTTAAAAGTAGAAAATGTAGAAGCCTTTAATGATAGAGGCATAAAGGTGTTGGACGAAATCGGCTTTACCGTGCACAGAGGTGAAATCTTTGGTTTGGCAGGAATAGCTGGAAATGGACAAAAGGAACTGGCGCAGGTAATAACCGGTCTGCGCAAATCAACTGGCGGAACGGTTTATTTAAACGGCAAAGACATTACAAACAAGCATCCATTACATATTACAAATAGTGGAGCTAATTACATACCGCCTGACAGGCTGAAGGTGGGGCTCATTCCGAACCTTTCATCCATTGAAAACGCGATTCTCAGGATATATAGAAGGGAGCCCATTGGAAGAAGAAGTTTTGTTGATTATAAGAAAGCTCGTGAATTTACAGAGAACCTCATAGAAAGATACAATATTATGGTTCCCCGTATAGAGGCTCCTGTAAAGCTTCTCTCGGGTGGAAATATGCAAAAACTTCTCCTTGCAAGGGAAATAACTGAAAACCCTTCTCTACTTATTGCGGTACATCCTACACGTGGGCTTGATGTAGGGGCCACAGAATTTATCAGGAAAAAGCTTTTAGAGGTGCGCGATATGGGTATGGCTGTTTTACTAATATCTGAAGACCTTGATGAAATTCTAATGATTTCCGACAGGATAGGGGTAATTTACGAGGGAAGGATTACAGGAATCGTAAATGCTAAGGACGCCGACGTGCACAAAATTGGTCTTTTGATGACTGGTGCAACAGAAGAAACAGTAGCTGCAAACTAAATAAGAGAGGTGAAATATGCTGAGATTTGAAAAGAGAGAGAGCACACCGGCAAGTTTAAAATTTCTTGTTCCAACAATTTCTATTATTGTCGGCCTTTTAATCGGAGCGATTGCTATACTTTTTAAAGGTATAAATCCTATACATGTTTATCGTGCGTTGGTAATAGGTGCTTTTAGTAGCAAATATACGTTTTCTGAAACATTAGTTGCTGCAACTCCGCTGATTCTTATTGCATCAGGCCTAATTCTTGTTTTTAAAATGAACTTTTGGAATATTGGCGCATATGGGCAGTATATAATAGGTGCAATTTTTAGCTCTTATTTCGCAATTTTTTGGTCGTCAAGTATACCAAAGCCTATAATGCTTGCTATTATGGTAATTGCAGGGATGGCAGGAGGTGCGATTTGGGCTATTATCCCGGCCTTACTAAAAGCCTATTGGGAAGTTAATGAAGTAATTTCCACATTACTTTTAAATTATATTGCACTTTTTATTTTGAAATTCTTTATGTATGGAACTTGGCGTGACCCTTTGAGTCATGGCTTTCCCCTATCAAAGCCTTTTCCTGATAATGCACAACTCCCCAGAATGGTATCCAATACGAGGGTAAATATTGGATTAATCTTCGGAATTATTGCTGTCATAATAATATGGATAATATTAAAGAAAACGAAATTTGGATATGAAATTCGTGTGATTGGTGAAAATTCCCGTGCAGCACACTATGCAGGGATAAATGTTGCACGCAACATTGTAGTTGCGATGGCAATTAGTGGTGCACTTGCCGGGCTTGCTGGAATGGTTCAGGTATCTGGTATTATCCATTTTCTGCAAATTGAAATTAATCCGGGTTACGGATACACTGCGATCATCGTTGCGTGGCTCGCATACCTTGACCCTATAGCCGCCTCATTTGTTGCGGTCCTTTTAGGCGGTCTTGCGTCAGGGGGATATCAAATTCAAATTACGATGCATGTTCCTTTCGGAATAGTAAACGTTATTGAAAGCTCTATACTGTTTGTTCTTATAGGTAGTGAAATATTTATGAAATACAGGGTGCATTTAGAGCAGAAACGAAAGAAGATAATGTCTGATGCAAAGATAGGAGGGGAATAATATGAACGTTTCTCATCATTTAATTATAACAGCTCTTTTGTTTGCTTCCGTTCAATCTGGTACAATTTTGCTTTTCCCTACATTAGGAGAAATCTTTGCAGAACGAGCAGGCATACTGAACCTGGGTGTCGAGGGGATGATGGTTGTCGGTGCACTTGTTGGTTTTGTAGTGACTTATATTACAAAGAATCCATACCTTGGTTTTATAGTTGGATCGATTGCCGGTGGCCTCACTGCTTTAATACATGCTTTTGTTTCGATTACTCTGCGAGGCAATCAGGTTGTGAGCGGACTTGCATTAACTATATTTGGGTTGGGTTTTACAAATTTCTATGGTCAGAAGTGGATAAATTTAAGGCTTTTGGTTACACCGAGACCTATCCCGATTCCGGGGCTTGTAAAAATCCCATTTATTGGGCCAATATTTTTTAAACAAGATGCGCTTGTATATACGTCCTATATAGTTGCAATTATTATGTGGTACATTTTATATAAAACAAAAGCGGGCGTGCATATTAGGGCTGTTGGGCAAAATGCACGTGCAGCGGATGCAATGGGAGTAAATGTATATGCAACGCGTTACTGGTGGACATTCTTTGGTGGATTGCTTGCAGGTGCAGGTGGTGCTTATCTTACTGTTGGGTACTCATCATTCTGGCTCGATGGAATGACTGCAGGAAGAGGATGGATTGCTATTGCACTTGTTATCTTTGCAATGTGGGATCCCTTAAATGCAATGATTGGAGCGTACCTTTTCGGAGGTATTGAAGCATTACAATTTCAGCTTCAGGCGATTGGTGTAACAATTCCCTCATCGCTTCTAAATATGCTTCCGTATCTTCTTACATTTATTGTGATTATTATTGCTTCGCTCATTGTTCGTGTAAAGCATATCTCTGCGCCTAAAGAGCTTGGTGTCCCGTATTCCAGAGAGGAAAAATAATGGGCTATATAAAGAAATTAAAATGCCTGTTGTGTGGAACGGAATACACTCCTGACGAAGTAACTTATACATGTCCTAAATGTGGTAATGATGGAATTCTTGAAGTAATTTACAATTACGATGAAATTAAAAAACACTTTTCAAGAGATACGTTAAAAAGAAACAATAATTATTCTATGTGGCGTTATCTGCCACTTTTACCAATAGATGACCCTTCCAAAATTGGGCCGCTGAAAGTGGGATGGACGCCTCTATATAAGGCGAAGAGAATCAGAAAAGATTTGGAGATGCCCAATCTTTGGATTAAAGATGATGGAAGGAACCCTACTGCTTCCTTGAAAGATAGAGCTTCTGCAATTGCGGTGGTAAAGGCCAAAGAACTTGGAAAAGAAGTCATTACCTGTGCATCTACTGGTAATGCCGCTTCGTCTCTTGCCGGTGCTTCGGCGTCGGTTGGGCTAAAAAATTATATTTTTGTTCCAAAAACTGCTCCGAAAGCAAAAATTGCCCAGTTACTTGTATTCGGTGCAACCGTATTCGCCGTAAATGGTACTTATGATGAGGCATTTGACCTTTCCATTAAGGCAACCGAAACTTTCGGATGGTACAACAGGAATACTGCTTACAATCCGTATATGGTGGAAGGCAAAAAAACAGTAGCTTTGGAAATTATAGAACAGATGAACTTTGAAGTACCGGATTATGTGTTCGTTTCCGTAGGGGATGGTTGTATTATATCCGGCGTTGCGAAAGGGTATAAAGACATGCTTTCCCTTGGTTTTATAGATAAAATGCCAAAGTTGGTTGCGGTTCAGGCAGAGGGGTGCAAGCCAATCGTGGATGCAGTGAACGGGAATGGCAAAGTTAGGTTTGTTGAACCCGATACCATTGCGGATAGCATTGCTGTTGGTATTCCGAGGAACCGCATTATGGCAGTACGGGACGTAGAAGAATCCGGTGGTTTTGGGGTTTCTGTAAGTGATGAAGAAATCATTTCTGCAATTAAATACCTTGGTTCCACACAAGGAATATTTGCAGAGCCTGCTGGTGCAACCGGATTTGCCGGAATGCTCAAAGCTCTAAAGGAAGGAAAAATTTCTAAAAAAGACAAAATTGTGGCAATTGTTACCGGCAACGGACTTAAAGATGTGGATAGCGCAATAAAAGCGGGGGGAGAACCCATTATAATAGACCCTAAGATTGAAGAAGTGAAAAAAGTTTTAAAGTAAACCAATATAAAGGGAGTCCCTGCGAGAATTTTATCTTTCTTAGACTTCCCGGATGTTGACTCTGCAAAAATGGTAGATTAATTTAATGTTTGTTATTATTGAAAGGAGAATATGCAAGGGATAATCTCAAATATCTACGTGATTGCGTCTTTGATGCTTCTTTTGGGATTTATCTTTGGAAGGTTTCTCAAGAAGATAGGCCTTACAGAGGTTCTTGCTTATATTATTGCAGGTATTCTAATTGGACCAATACTAAAATTTAGAGTTCCTTCATCTCTTAACAGAGTTGTTACTGCAATTACTCTTTCTTTTGTTGCTTATATGGTAGGTCTGAGTTTCTCGTTTAAGTTTCTTCAGAGGATGGGAAAGAAGGTTCTTACTATTCTCGTAGTAGAAGTAATTGCAACGTCTTTTGTTGTCTGGGCTTTAGTTTTTCTCTTTACAAAAAATCTTCCCCTGTCTATCATTCTTGGCTCTTTGGCCCCAGCTACTGCCCCAGCGGGAACTATTGCCGTAATCAGAGACCTTAGGGCAAAAGGTACATTAACGGATGTATCTATCGCCATTGTTGGGCTTGATGATGCAGCAGGTATAATTATTTATTCTTTTGGAATTGTTCTTACAAAAGCACTCCTTGGTGGTAAAGTTGATATAAAAGCTTTTGTATTGCGGCCATTGTGGGAGATATTTGGTGCTGTTTTGTTAGGCATCCTTGTTGGTTTTATTGTTTCCTTTCTTACTAATAGAATAAAACTTTCCTCTGACCATATCTTTATTATTTCAATAGGAGTTGTTATGTTTTCCTGGGGAATTGCACAGGTAATAGGTGTTTCTGCAATACTTACCTGTATGGTCTTCGGCACAGTAATGGTAAATTTTAATACGTCTATTAGTAATCAGTCCAACAGATTGATAGATAACATTATGAGTCCTGTATTTATCCTTTTCTTTGCAGCAATTGGCACCCAGATTAATTTTTCACAATTTTTAGGAATGCTCGGCGTTGTCTTAATATATTGTATTGGGAGAAGTGTTGGGAAAATTTTGGGCTGTGGGTTAGGCGGATTCTTGTCACACTCAGAACCGAAGGTTACAAAATATCTTGGTGTGGCACTGTTAAACCAGGCAGGTGTTGCCGTGGGCCTGGCTTTCTTGGCAGCCCAGGAGCTGTCTGCATATCATATGGGTGGAACAATCACTACGCTTATGGCTACAACTACAGCAGTTTTTCAGCTCCTTTCCCCGCTTGGTACTCAATATGCCCTTAAAAAATCCGGAGAAAGCAGATTATAGGTTATCTATAATTTCCCATTCGAGGCGTTCATTTTCACTGAACAGTATTACATCTATTTCTGTGTTTCGAAGTGCCGTTAATACTCCTTCTACAATTGTTCTTTTGTAAGCTTCATATTCGAGATGTATTTTATCGGTAAGGTATAACGGAATCGCGATTTCTTTGCATTCTTTTGTGCTTGCTGTCAAAATCGCCTCAATTATACAGTTTTTTACATCGTCTTCTACCTCATCAAATGCATAGCTAAATGGAAATGCAGAATATAGAACGTTTTTTCCGGTCGTTTCGGTAAAAAAGACAGAAAATTTCTGTGAGGTATCGAAATAGTATCGCAGAGTTTCTAATGTTTTGTCGTTAATCAATGTTTCCGGTACATCTAAAGAAGGTTTTATCCCGTTTTTGGAAACCTCGAAAGGAATATAAAGGCAACTGTTTGTTTTTGCCATTATGCACTGAATATTTGCCGAGGTAAACGTTATTGTCCCGTGCCCGACTCTTGAGTTAAAGATATATTCTAAGTTGTCCTGTCCCGTTACTTTTGTGTCTACAGGTTTTGATGAGGATTTTATCTTGAACCTAATCTGAGCGGTTTTTTCTTTTTCTTCCATATTTTTTCTTTGAGAAAGTATGTATTGATGTATAATTGTTGTATAGATGCAAATAAATAGCTATTCACCATACAGGTGAAGACGAGGAGGTCTAAAATATGCCAAAAAATAATAGCCACATCAATAACAATATTAGCAGTAATACAAACAAGAATAATGAAGGGAGAAGCATAATACATAGTAGGACAGGTAAGCAGGGTAAAAAGCAAAATAGCAATACAGATAACACAGAAGTAATGAGGATAGGCCATATTGAAGTGACGGATGAAGTATTAACTGATAGGTCTGGCCTCCTGCTTTTTGCAAGGTACCTTTCAAAGATAAATATATACCCCCTCATTAA
>WFSP01000055.1 GCA_015485995.1 Caldisericales bacterium
AAGTTTGTTACTCTATCTAATGGAACGTACTTTGAAAACATTAAGGTACTGAAGAAGTATGAAAAGAAGTTAAAGAAACTTCAAAAAGTTCTTTCAAGGAAGCAGCATCCAACAAAGAAAGGAGATAAAACATCAGTATCTCATAACTTCGTAAAGCAGAAGAAACGAGTAGCGAAACTCCACAAGAAGATAGAGGACACAAGGACTGATTACATACACAAGGTAACGACCTATTTGACAGAGCACTACAAGAGTATCGTTATAGAGGACTAAACGTAAAAGGTATGCTGAGAAACCACCGCATTGCAAAAGCAATAAGCGATACAGGTATGTACAAATTCAGAAGGCAGTTAGAGTACAAAAGCAAATTAAGAAATAACAACCTTATTATTGCTGATAGGTGGTATCCCAGTTCAAAGGCCTGTTCAAACTGCGGATACATCAACCCTGACTTAAAACTAAGCGATAGAGTGTATAAGTGTCCTCAGTGTGGTTTAGAGATAGACAGAGATCTCAATGCTGCCATAAACTTAATGAACTACGGTAGGGTGAGTTCCACCCGAACCTATACGCCTGTTGAGAGAGGCAATGTGGACGAACGCAGCTTGCTGCCTAAGAAGCACCCTCTCGTTGAAGCAGGAACTCAGCAGATAAACCTACGTTTGGTGAGGTTTGCATAAGTCTGAGAGAACGGAATTGTATGAAAAGGGCTATTAAAAAAACAGTGCTCGCTTTGCTCATTACTTTATTTATATTCGCACCTTCAGAGGTAGTTACTGAGTTTTATTCAAATAAGAATGCCACTCCCTATCCAATTCAGAAGAATTGGGGGGCAATGGATTTTGTTTTGAACGGAGCACACATTAAAAACAACTATAGAATAATTCGCCCGAAAGTACTGCACGGTATTTACATTACAGGGTGGACGGCAGGAAGCTCTCGCTTCAAAGAACTTATAAATATTGCAAAAAACAACGGAATTAATACGTTTGTGGTAGACATTAAGGGTGCAAGCGGCTATTTATCATATGATTCCAATATACCCCTTGCAAAAGAAATCCATTCAAACAAAAGAAAAATTTCAAGTTTACAAGAAATTGCAGCAGAATGCATTAAAAATAATATTTTTCCTATAGCAAGAATTGTTGTATTTAAAGATCCTGTTCTCGCAGAACATAAAAAGGACATTGTGATAAGAAAAATAAATGGACGGATATACTACGACACAAGCGGGCTTCCCTGGGTAGATCCCTATTCGAAAATAGTCTGGAACTACAACCTTAGCGTCGCACAAGATGCAATTGCAGCAGGTTTCAGGGAAATACAATTCGACTACGTGAGATTTCCTGCAATACCTGAAAACATAAAGCTTATATATCCTGCAGATAAAAGCAATATTTCAAAGTCCGATAATATTGCTAACTTTTTGCAATATTCAGCGGAGAATTTGCACAAATACGGTATAAAAATAGAAGCTGACGTTTTTGGCCTCGTTCTTACAAATACAGCAGATTTAGGCATAGGGCAAAATCTTGAAAAAATGGCAAAATACGCAGATTACATTTGCCCGATGGTATACCCCTCGCATTACTGGAAAGGAAGCTTTGGTTATTCCGATCCTGATGCAAACCCATATGGTATAATAAATCAGGCATTGAAAGACGGGCTAAAACGTTTAAAGCAAATAAATTCTCAGTGTAAACTTATTCCATACCTTCAAGATTTTTCCATTTACCACCATTACGGAGAAGAACAGATTTTGTTAGAAAAAAAAGCAGTGTACGATAATAATCTTAAATCCTGGTTTATGTGGAATGCTGCAAATGTATATACTATTGGTGCATTAAAAAATTAGTATATAATTTATTTAATGGGGCATAAAGAAAGGAGTAGGTATGCGGGAGATTAAAAATCACCCCATATTGAAGTTTAAACGGGGCGAAGAAGTTAAATTTGATTTTGAAGGAAAAGAAATATCCGCCTATAAAGGTGAAACAGTAGCAATGGCTCTTTACAGAAATGGCATAGATGTATTCTCAGAGAGCAGTAAGCTGCACAGGCCGAGAGGAATGTTTTGTGCAATTGGTAAGTGCTCTTCCTGTATGATGCGCATCAACGGCATTCCAAATGTAAGAAC
>WFSP01000056.1 GCA_015485995.1 Caldisericales bacterium
CGCCGTAGTTAGTGTCGTGCTTTAAAAGAAATGCTAACTGGTCATTTGGAAATAAGTCGTTTGCTGCCACAATTTCCAATTCAGGAAAGGTATCAAACATTCTTTTAAAAACCTGTCTTCCAACTCTACCTAATCCATTTATTGCTACTTTAGCCATATAAACCTCCTTAAGTTTTTGTCACATTTTACTGTAATTATCATATTAGTCAACCCGTTTTCTTCTGTTGCTCGGGGGGATACCAAGTATTTTTCTGTATTTTACAATGGTTCTTCTCTTAATTTCTATTCCATCGCCTAAAAGTTTTTTGCTTATTTCTTCATCGTTAAGCGGTTTACTTTTATCCTCTTTTTGTATAATTTCTTTTAATTTTAATTTCACCTCCTCATCATTAAAACCCCTTCCTTTATGTTGTAGGAAAAATTGCAGGGGGAAAATTCCAACAGGGGTGTCTATATATTTATTTTGCATAAGCCTTGAAACTACTGAAATATTGCTCTTTAATGCTTTTGCTATTTCTTCAAATCCATATTTCTCTGGAAACTTAGTTTTTCCTTTTAAAAAGTTAGTTTCTTTCTCTGCGATAAATTTACCTATTCCAAATAATAATTTATCGCGCTCGTTTATTGTTTCCTTTGCCCACCGTGCTTTGTCTATAAATTCTTTCAGAGATTGCGCGCCTGCTTTATTTTCTTTTATGGCCATCAGGTATTTTTCGTTTATATAGAAATTTCTTCTAAATTTTTTGTTTAACTCTACTATAAGTTCTTCGCCAACCTTTTTTATTATCAAATCTGGGATTATGGATTTTATCCGTTCTTTTTGGAATGCAAAGCCCGGTGCAGCGGTAAGGTGAGAAATTTTTTCCCTTAAATTTTTCAATGTATTCGTATTTAGACCTGTTTCTTTGGAGAGCACTGAATATTTTTCCTTTGCCAGTTCTTCAATATGATGTGTAATGATATGTTTTACTTTTGGACCTATCGGGCCTTCATTTTCAAGCTGCAGGATGAAACATTCTGGGAGATTCCTTGCCGCAATCCCGGGCGGTTCAAGCATTTGAACTTTTTTTAATGATTCTTCTGCTGTTTTTATGGAGACATTAAATTTTTGCGCTATGTTTTCAATAGGTACTATAAGATAACCTTCCTGAGTGAGGCTCTTGATGATATATTCACCAATCTCTTTCTCAACTTTATTTGTTTTAAGTATTCTGAACTGGTGAATAAGGTTTGAATACATATCTTCACTGTCTATTACAAATTCTCTCCAATTATGATTTTCTGCAGGTGCAGTGCGGTCCTCTTCCACAAAAGGATTTATTTCTAACAGGCTTGTTACAAACTCATTGAGGTCATCAAGTCCCATTCTAAGTATTTTTGCTCTAAATGCAAGATACGGTATCAATTTCAGCTTTAATTTGTTTTTTTGTGATTGCTTATTTTTCATATGCTTTCATTATTTTTTTAAGTCTGTAGTAAATGGTTTGTTTGGAAATCCTACTCCCGGTTTTTTCGGAAAGTTCTCTTAAAGAAGAATAAGGATATTGCAGCCTGAGCATTGCAACTTCTTTAAGCTCATCAGATAGGTTATTTATTGATCTGTCGCTTTCCATCCTTTTTAAGACTTCTACCTGTTTTGAGGAAGCGTTTGACTGCCTTTTCAGGTTTGCAAATTCAAAATTTGCTTTTCTATTTGCTTCGTTAGTCATTCTTTTATTCACTTCATCTTCTTCCATAAAAACATATGTATTCGTTGCACCAATTTCGTACAGAAAAACTTTTACATTTTCCCTGCCAGTTATATATATGATGGTGTCTTTTGTTAGATGCTTTACGGGAATTTGTTTTAGAAGCACATCAATAAAATGTGCTTCTTTTTCTTTTTCAAATCTCAGTTCTATATGATAGGATGGAGGAGTTGACAGTATCCCGCATCCTAAAAATACACCCCTGAGAAAGGCCTTTACTTCGTTTTTGCCAAGCTTTTTAACTCTTCTTTCAATTAAATCGAATGTTGCTATCTTATCTACTCCTTTAAATTTCAGAATAATTTTATTGTTTTCCTTCTGTATAATATCTTCTTTTCTTTTAAATTCTATAGAATTTGCTATCTTTACAATTTTTCTAACTATGGAAAATTCTCTTGTGCTGAAAAGAAGATTTACACTGTCTTTAGTATATCCAATTTTCCCGTTGGATACGAGCAGCCCATAAAATTCAGCCTCTATGTGATTCAGGACACCGGAAAGCTCGTTTTTGCAAACAACATTTAAGCTTTCTTTTTTGCTATTTCTATGATTGCTCTTGCCAACTTTTCCGGATCGTGTCGTACTGCGTCACCCCTTTCATCTGCAAAGTTATCCTTAATATATTTTATGCCTTCTTTCTGTATTAAAGAAACATCAGGTTGTACAAGTTCTGCGCCACTCTCCTTGTATTTTTCCAAGATATATTTGCTCGGCGTTCTATCATTTACCAGCACGTAATCAATTACTCCGTTTCCCAGTACATTCTCTATTGTCTTTAAGTGATCATATGCAGTATAACTGCTTGTTTCACCTGGCTCAGTCATTATATTTGAAACGTACACCTTTATAGCTTTGCTTCTTTTTACAGTATCGTTTATCGTAGGAAGTAGGAGGGGAGGGATAACACTGGTATATAAACTTCCCGGCCCGATTACGATAACATCAGCAGCCCCTATCCTTTTTAACGCTTCAATATACGGTTTTGCATTATCAGGTTTAATATATATATGCTTTATTTTTCCATGATACTCCGTAATTTTTGATTCTCCTTCAACCGTATTTCCATCTTCTAACTCAGCATATAGCGTAATGTTCTCTGTTGTAAAGGGCATTACCTCTCCGTTTATTGACAGCATTTTGCTAAGTTCTATAACGGCGTCACCAAAATCACCCTTCATCCTTGTAAGAGCTGCTATTAATAGGTTGCCAATACTATGTCCATTTAAGCAGGACTCTTTTTCATTAAACCTAAAATTAAGCAAGCGTGCTGTAGTGGAATTCTCGTCGGCTAATGCAACGAGGCAGTTTCTCAAATCGCCAGGCGGAAGTATCCCGAGCTCCTTTCTGAGACGTCCCGAGCTTCCCCCTGAGTCTGCCACAGTGATGATAGCTGAAGTTTTTACAAAGTATTTTTTTAGTCCCCTAAGCACTGTTGAAGTACCAGTTCCCCCTCCTATTACCACAATTCTTTTCTTTAAGTTTTCTTTCCGTTGTTCGAATACAAGGTTCATAATTTCTTCTCTTGATTTATTCGGAACGAGCGCAGAAGAAATTGAAATAACTAATTCTTTTAAGCCGATAACAATCAGTGCAATTGCAAAGAATAAAATAATGCTTCCGATAATGGGCACTACAATATCTCCAAATGGGATTTTTTTTGCAAGGTCTACAAGGAACATTCTTTTAATAAAGTTTACCCTGGAGTAGTTAGCCGCACTAAAATATATAACCGCTGTTGAGTAAATTATTAGGATTATTCCTATTGAAAAGGCTAAAATATATCTTTTAATTTTTGTCCCCGGTAAAATCCATCTGAGTATTGGGTGCTCGATAATTTTCATTTCTCTACATCTCTGTGGTAAATTTTTACGTTATATCCTTTTTGTATCAGGTATTCTGCTACAATTTCGCCTAATGCAACTGACCTATGATGCCCTCCTGTGCAGCCAAATGCTATGTTAAGGTAGGATTTCCCTTCTTTTATGTAGTTCGGGACAAGAAACTCCAGAAGAGATTCAAACTTTCTGAGGAATTCCCTCGTTTCGCTGAACCCTAAAACATATTCTTTTATTTCCTTTGTCCTTCCGTCTTTTTTGCTTAGTTTCTCGATATAGAAAGGGTTGGGGATAAAACGAACATCCATTACTATGTCCGATTGAAGGGGTATGCCATATTTAAATCCGAATGTGTTTATTAATATTTCCATAATGCCTGGATTTGCAGGCGATACGATAGATACTAACCTATTTTTTAAGTCTTTTAACGAAAAGTTTGTCGTATCGATTATATAATCCGAGCTATTTTTTATTTGCAGAAGCAGCTTTCTTTCAGTTTCTATCTTTTCCTCTATGCAGCTTCCTTCTCCTAACGGATGCTTTCTCCTTGTTTCCGAAAAACGTTTTATCAACGTTTCAGCTGATGCTTCGAGGAAAATTATTTTTACTGAAAATCTGTTGTCATTTTTAAGGCTTTTGATTACTTCCGGAAGGTTCCCAAGGAATTTGCCGCTTCTAACATCAACTACAATTCCTGATTTATTTATTTTCCCTTCTGTTTTTGAAATAAGCTCTAAAAAATTTTTGATAAGATCGGGCGGTAAATTATCAACACAGAAGTAACCCAAATCTTCCAATAAGCCTATTGCTTTAGTTTTACCGGCACCGCTCAGCCCAGTTACCACTATCAAATTAATTTTTTCGTTCATAATTTTATTATATATCTATTGACTCTTTTTACAATCATGATAAACTTTAAAAAAGGGAGGTGTGTAAAGTGGCTTTAAAAGGCGAGATTAGTGATATTCCTATTGAACAGGTCTTTTCGCTTATTGAAGGAACAAAAGGTACTGGTAAACTTTCTCTTGAAAACAGTATGCATAAAGTTGTTATTCACTTTAAAAACGGTGCATTGGTTAATGCGGAAGGCGATAAAACTCCTGTATCTTCCCTTGAACTTGCGTTTGGTTTTGCCGATGGCTCATTTGAATTTGACAAAACGGATGATGTATTCCAGTATGCAAAAATTGAAGAATTAAGTAAAAGTTATAAAGATAAGGATACTATAAAAAATGACTGGAGTAAAATCAAAAAGGTATTTCCTTCTGAAAATTTGACTGTAATGCTTTCAAATGCCAGCCAGGAAGAAATTGAAATAACCGGAGAAGAGTGGAAGATTATCTCACTTTTAAGGCAACCTATCCCCGTTTCAGGACTTCTTAAAACCTCCCACCTGGGAATATTTGAAACATTTAAAATTTTACTTTCAGTGTTTAACAAGGGGCTTGTAGAGATTGGCAGTGAAACAGAAATAGAACCTACTGCAATAGATGACAGCGTAGGTAATATCGTACCGGTGCGGAACCTTGGTTATTGGGCAATGAGGTCACCAATTGAGGGAATCAAAGCGATAGAATTTTATCGGAGAATCGATGATAAGAAAACTTTGAAGGAAATTGCAAGGGAAATGGACATACCCCTAAAAGAAGCAAAAGGAATTTTTGATTATCTTCTCAAAGCAGACAAACTTGATAAGCCGAGAGGCTGATTAGTTTATGCCTTTACAGGGTGAATTAAAAGATTTTTCCATAGAGGAAATTATATCCCTCATAAACGAGGGAGGAAAGTCAGGTGCCCTCGAGATAGAATACAGAGACAAAGATAATATTTCTCATAAGATTTCTGTATTTTTCAAAGAAGGGGAAGTAGCTTATGCGACCGACGGAGTAAAAACTGGAATATCCGTTTTGGAAACTTTGGCAAAACTTTTTGAAGGAAGCTTTATGTTTGTTCCAGGTGATGTCTCTGTTCAAGATGAAGAATTTAAAAAGTATACATTCGCCGAATTTAAAGAAAAATTTAGAGCTATAATATCTGAATGGAAGCCCCTCAAGGAGGCATTTCCCTCTTTGAATAATATGGTTTATCTTAGTAATGAAAGCTCCGAAAAAATTGATTTGCGTAAGGATGAGTGGAGCATTATCTCTTCAATCGGAAAAGGAATTTCTATTAAATCTCTTATAGACAAACTTGATCTTGGGGAAATTACAGTTCTTGAAACGCTCCTCAACTTGAAAAATAGAGGGATTATTGTTGTGAAGGAAGAAGAAGCGCTTCCTTTAGCGGTTCTTAATTATGTTCCGCAGAAAACGCGAGGCGGAGTTTTCGCAAGGCATAGTAAAATTGAGGATGAAACAGCAAAAATACTTTACGAACTTATCGATGGGGTTAAAACTCTTAAAGAAATTTCAGATAAATCAGGAATCCCAGCCCCTGACGTAAAAGATAAGCTTCAATATCTTGCTTCGATTGGTAGGATAGTAAAACCTAACTTTTAGGGAAGAAATTTCTCAAACACAACATTTGCAACGTACATACCTTTTTTCGTGAGAGAAAAATAATTTTTACCTTCTTTTATTAATTTTTGCTGTTTTAAACTGCTAATTTCATTTCTGAAATCAGTTTCCATAAAGTTTCCAAACCTTAAATAGTAATTTCTTTTACTTGCTCCCTTTGTCATTCTGAGATTCATTATAATATGTTCTGCTTTTGCTTTTTTTCCTGTTAATTGTTCTGCTGAACTAATGGGCAAGTTCCCTTCCTTTACTTTCTTGCAGTAAGACATAATATTTGAAAAGTTTTTTGTCCGTTTTCTCTGAACGTATGATGCAGCTGAAACACCAAATCCAACATATGGGAAATTTTTCCAGTACTGTATGTTGTGCTTCGAAAAAAATCCGTCTCTGGCAAAGTTGGATATTTCGTACTGTTTGTATCCGTTTTCTTCTAACAGTTTTATTCCCTTGCTGTATTCTAAAAATTCTTCTTCATTATCGGGCAGCTTAAGTGTGTTTCGCATTTTGAAAAATGGCGTTCCGTCTTCTATTATTAAAGAATAATAAGATATATGCTCGGGGTTTAGTTTAATCGCTTCTTTGAGAGAAAACATCGTTTCTTTTATCGTTTCTCCGGGAAGTGAGAACATTAAATCCAAATTTATATTTTTGAATCCTGCCTTTCTCAATGTTTCAAATGCGCTATATATTCTTTTTGCATTATGGACTCTGCCGAGTACCTTTAACGTCTGTTCGTTAAATGATTGTGCTCCAAGGCTAACTCTATTTACGCCAATTTCCCTGTATTCTATAAATTTTGATAAGTTAACTGTCTCCGGGTTTGCCTCTATTGTGAACTCTGTTACATTTTTTGTTTCAAAGTGCTTCTTAATCACTTTTATAATTTTCGAAAGCTCCTTTGGAGTTAAAAGAGAAGGGGTGCCTCCTCCGAAATAAATTGTGGAAATGTTGAGGCCGTTGTATCCTAACGAATCACAAAAAATTTCAATTTCCTTTATGAGGTATTTTGTGTAAGCTTCAAGTTTCCCGCTCGTATAGTTAAATGAAACAAAATCACAATAGTTGCATTTCTTAATACAGTACGGAATGTGTATATAAAGTGCAATTCCTATGTTACTTTTTCTTTTCACCCTTTACCGAAAGTACGGAGAAGAATGCCTCCTGGGGAATGGCTATGTTGCCTACTTGCTTCATTTTCTTTTTGCCCTCTTTCTGTTTTTCCAATAGCTTTCTTTTCCTTGTAATATCACCGCCGTAGCACTTTGCAATTACATCTTTTCTAAACGGGACTATTCGTTCTTTTGCTATTATCTTGCTGCCTATTGCCGCTTGCAGCTTTACTTCGAACATTTGCCTTGGAATTGTCTTTCTTAACCTTGTAAGTATTTCCCTTCCGACGTATACGGCCTTTTCTCTGTGTGCCATAAAAGAAAGTGCATCTACGGGGTTTTTATTGATCAATATGTCGACTTTTACGATATCGGCTTTATTAAATCCTTTTAGTTCGTAATCTAATGTGCCATAACCGCGTGTTACGGATTTTAATTTGTCAAAGAAATCAGTAACAATTTCTTGCAATGGGATTTCATACCGCAAAATTGTTCTTTTTGATTCGGGATAGGCCATATCTTTAAACGTGGCTCTTCTTGTATTTAGTAGTTCCATTACGTTTCCTATAAATTCAGGAGGAGTCATTATAGATGCTTCTACTATTGGTTCCCTGACTTCTTCTATTGTGGAAGGGTCCGGGAATTTTCCTGGGTTATCGATTTTTACCACTTTACCCGTTCTTAATACGATTTCATATTCTACATTTGGCACTGTTGCAACAATTTCCTGTCCAAACTCTCTCTTCAAGCGTTCTATGGTGATTTCAAGGTGCAGAAGGCCTGAGAAACCACACCTAAACCCAAAACCTAATGCCTGGGAATTTTCAGGTTGGTATGTAAATGCAGGATCATTTAGATGAAGTTTTTCCATAGCCTTTTTTAAGGCCTCAAATTCATTTGTATTAAGCGGATATATACCGGCAAACACCATTGGAATATTTTTTCTAAATCCCGGTATCGGTTCCTTTGTACGATTTTCCGCGTTTGTTACGGTATCGCCCGTACGTACATCAAGAGGGTCTCTTATAACTGCGGTAAAGTATCCGACATCTCCTGCAGTAAGCTCTTTCGTTTTTTCCATTTTTAGCCTGAAAATTCCTGTTTCTTCTACGTCAAACTCTTTGCCCACGGACATAAATCTTATTTTGTCGCCGGGTTTTATTTTTCCGTCGAATATGCGTATGTATACAACAACTCCTTTATACGTATCGAAGTGTGAATCAAATACCAATGCTTTTAACGGGGCATTTTCATTTCCATTAGGCGGGGGAATTTTTTGAATTACTGTCTTTATTAATTCATCTACACCGGTACCAAGCTTTGCGCTTATCTTCAAAATTTCTTCTCTTGATATTCCAAGCATTTCTTCAATTTCCCCAGCCGTTCCTTCTATATCTGCACCGTTAACGTCAATCTTATTTGTTACAGGTATGATCGTAAGATCATTATCCAATGCAAGGTATGTATTTGCAATGGTTTGTGCCTCTACGCCCTGTGTTGCGTCAACGAGCAACACTGCTCCTTCGCAAGCTTTCAAGCTCCTTGAAACTTCGTAGCTAAAATCCACGTGTCCAGGTGTGTCGATAATATTAAAGAGGTATTTTTCGCCGTTCACTTCCATATCGAGGCTTACGGGATGCGCACGTATCGTTATTCCGCGTTCTCTTTCCAATGACATACTATCTAGCACTTGAGCTTCTTTGTTCCTATTATTAATAAGGCCCGCTTTTTCCAGAAGCCTATCTGCAAGAGTGGATTTCCCATGGTCGATATGAGCTATTATCGAGAAATTTCTTATGTTATCCTTTTGCTCCAACCTTCACCTTTCTATTTTCAAAAACAAATTTATCATTTTCTTTGTTGAGTTTCACAAGTATTGTATCGCCATTTTTGAATGTGCCCTCTAAAATTTTCATTGCTATTGGGTCTTCCACTTCTTTTTCAATCAATCTTTGCAAAGGCCTTGCTCCATATTCTTCACTGTATCCCTTTCTTGCAAGATACTTCCTTGCGTCCTCTTTAAGCTCAAGGCGTATATTACTTTCAGACATATTCTGTTCTACACGTTGCAATAGAATATCAACAATCTTTTCAATCTCCTTCATTGTAAGGGGGTAGAAAACAATTATATCATCCAATCTGTTTAAAAATTCCGGCTTAAAGATATTTTTTAGCGAAACAAGCAATTTCTTCTTTTTCTCTTCAAATGATTCAGCTTTTGAGCCTATATCAAAACCCAGAGATTTTTCTTTTAATTTTACGCTGCCGAAGTTAGAGGTTAAAATTATCGCAGTGTTCTTAAAATCTACGGTGTGCCCCTGAGAGTCAGTAACCCTCCCTTCGTCCATCACCTGTAAAAGTATATCAAAGATGTCAGGGTGTGCTTTCTCTATTTCGTCAAACAGTACCACTGAATACGGTTTTCTTCTTACTACTTCTGTGAGCTGGCCACCTTCTTCATAACCTACGTAGCCGGGGGGGGAACCGATAAGGCGCGAAACTGCGAACTTCTCCATATATTCGGACATATCGAATCTAATTAAGGCATTTTCACTTCCAAACAAAAATTCAGCAAGAGCTTTTGCAAGTTCTGTTTTTCCAACACCTGTCGGCCCAAGGAAAAGAAATGTGCCTATTGGTTTGTTTGGGTTTTTAAGCCCTGCCCTGGCTCTTCTTATTGCATTAGAAACTGACTTAATTGCCGAATCTTGCCCGACTATGCGTTTATGCAGCCCTTTTTCCATATAAACCAACCTCTTACGTTCATCGGAAAGAAGTTTCTCAATAGGAATATTCATCCACATAGAAATGATTTTTCTAATGTGGTCTTCGCTGAGTTCAGGTTCTTCCTCATTGTTTGACATAGAAAGCAAGAGTTTTAAATGATTAAGCGATGTTCTTTCTTTTTCTCTCAGCTCGTCAACTTCGAGCAATTTTCTTTCCCTAATTGCTTTATATTTGTTTTCCCTGATTTCTTTAAGCTCTTTCTCTATTTTTTTTATTTCGGAGTTTTTTGATAGCTGAAGCCTGAGACGGGCTGCTGCCTCATCGATTACATCTATTGCTTTGTCTGGAAGAAATCTGTCTGTGATATACTTTTCCGAAAGGTTTACCGCTGCGCTAATCGCATTATCTGTAATTTTTACATGGTGAAATTTCTCGTATCTGTCGCTGAGCCCTTCAAGTATTTTTATACTTTCCGCTTTAGTGGGCTCCCTTACAAAAATAGGCTGGAAGCGCCTCTCCAATGCGGCATCTTTTTCTATATAGCGCCTGTATTCTTTCAGTGTCGTTGCTCCTATTATCTGAATTTCCCCACGTGCAAGCGGTGGTTTAAGTATATTGGATGCATCGATTGCACCCTCCGCTGCCCCGGCCCCTACAATTGTATGCAGCTCGTCTATAAAGAGTATTACAGTTTTACCTGATTTTGCCACCTCTTTGAGAATCTTCTTCATTCGTTCCTCGAATTCGCCTCTGTATTTTGTTCCTGCAATAACTGAGGACAAATCAAGCGCCACAAGCCTTTTGTTTGCTAATAATTCCGGGACATCACCGTTAGCTATTTTTTGTGCCAACCCTTCCACAATTGCTGTTTTCCCCACTCCGGGGTCGCCTACGATTGCAGGATTATTTTTTTTCCTTCTCATCAAGATTTCTATAATTCTTTCCATTTCATTCTCGCGGCCTATTACAGGGTCAAGCTCTCCTCTTTCTGCAAGCAACGTAAGGTCTCTACTGTTCTCATCTAATGTCGGAGTTTTAGAGTTTGTCCTGGAACGCATTTTTTGCTTACTTGTCTTTTTCTCTCCAAGCATTGAATATATTGTTTCTTCAAATTGGCTCAAATCAACATTCATATCCCGAAGTATTTGTACGGCAACTCCACCACCGTCATGCAGTATAGCAAGAAGCAAGTGTTCAGTGCTTACATATGTATCCCCGAGATTTATTGCTTCTCTTTCTGCCATCTCAAGAACTCTTTTGGCACGAGGAGTCAATATTATATCTTCTCTTTCCGAAACATTGCTTTGCTTGTTCTCTTTTATAAGGTTTTCTATTTTTTCTAATAATTCTTGAGGATCGATACCTGTGCTGACAATTGCCTGAAATGCGATACCTTCCCCGAGTTTTATTAACCCAAGCAGTATATGCTCGGTTCCAAGGTAGTCGTTATTTAAAAAGTGGGCTTCTTCTTGTGCAAGCCAAACTGCTTTTTGAGCCCTTTCAGTCAAATTATTCCAATTCATCATATCATCTCCTTACACTTATATTTTATATCATTGTAGCAAAAAGCCAAATCAGCCCAGAATCATTGTAAAATTCTAAAAAGTTTACAATTTTCAAATTTCTGGTAAAATACATTGGCTAAAGAAATGGAGGTTAAATAAATGGCAAACAATGAAGAATATACCGCTAATAGTATTAAAGTTTTAGAGGGTCTTGAGCACGTAAGAAAGCGTCCTTCTATGTATATTGGTTCCACAAACGATAGGGGCCTACACCACCTTGTGTTTGAGGTAGTGGATAACAGTATAGATGAAGCGATGGCGGGTTTCTGTACAGAAATCAAAGTTGTAATGCACCCTAATGACAGTGTAACGGTAACTGACAACGGGAGGGGTATTCCCGTAGATAAGCATCCTCAGCTTGGTGTTTCCGGGGTGGAAGTTGCACTTACTAAACTAAACGCGGGTGGTAAATTTGACGGAAAGGCTTATCATGTTTCAGGAGGATTACATGGAGTGGGTGTTTCCGTTGTAAATGCCCTTTCCGAATATTTAATTGCACGAATAGTCAGGGAACACAAAATTTACCAGCAAGAGTTTAAACGCGGAAAAGCATTGTATCCCCTAAAAGAGATAGGTTACTCCGAAGAGGCTGCCAGTGGAACGGAAATTACTTTTATTCCAGATAAGGAAATATTTGAAACAACTGATTTTAAGGAAAATATTATAAAACCGAAGCTTAAGGAACTTGCATACCTTAACGCAGGGTTAAAAATTAGGTTTATTAATGAGAAAACAGGTACCGACGAAGTATATTATTCTGAGGGAGGAGTAGTTGATTTTATAAAGAAACTTCACGAGGGGCAGCAAGTTTTGCCTGCTGAGCCCGTGTATGTTAAAAAAACGGAAAGTGATTTCTTTCTTGAAATTACCCTACAATATAATAGCGGCTTTAATAACGACATAAGGTCATTTGTAAACAACATTAGAACAATTGACGGTGGAACACATGAAATGGGTTTTAAAAATGCTTTGAACCGAGTGATAAACGACCAGGCGCATCAACTTAAGCTGATAAGGGATAGCGTAACACTTACAGGTGATGATATAAAAGAAGGCCTTACCACTATTATTAATTTACGTATTGTCGAGCCACAATTTGAGGGACAAACAAAAACAAGACTTGGTAATGCTGAAGTTAAAAGCAAAGTATACAATGCCGTAAAAGAAGAATTGAATAAATATTTCGATAAGCATATAGACGAAATTAAAAATATTGTAAAAAAAGCGATTCTTGCACAGAATGCGCGTCTCGCAGCAAGGAAGGCAAAGGAACTTGTAAGAAGAAAAAACAGCCTCGATTTTAGCGGACGTTTGCCAGGGAAACTTGCAGACTGTTCAACAAATGATCCTACGGAAGCAGAACTCTACATTGTAGAGGGAGAGTCCGCAGGAGGAAGTGCTAAACAGGGGAGAGACAGGAAATTTCAGGCGATTCTTCCGCTTAGAGGAAAAATACTCAACGTAGAACGCGCAAAAATGCATAATGCACTCTCCAATCGGGAAGTCAAAAACCTTATTATATCCCTTGGCTGTGGAATAAATGAGGATTTTGCAGCCGAAAAATTGCGTTACCATAAGGTTATTATTATGACTGATGCCGATGTTGATGGTGCTCACATAAGAACATTGCTTCTTACTTTTTTCTTTAGATATATGCGTGACCTCATAGAAAATGGTTATTTGTATATTGCTCAACCGCCACTTTACAGGATAAAGCAGGGAAAGAAAATCTACTATGCATTCTCGGATGATGAGTTAAGGCAAGTCATCTCGGAAATTGGAGGAGAAGGAAAAGCAGAGGTTCAGAGATACAAAGGACTTGGAGAAATGGATCCACAGCAACTATGGGAAACCACAATGGATCCTGCAAGAAGAGTAATTTTAAGAGTTACAATTCGTGAAGCTGAAGAGGCAGATAAACTTTTCATTCTACTTATGGGTGATAAAGTTGAACCGAGAAGGCGTTTTATTGAAGAACATGCAAACGAAGTTGTAAACCTGGATATTTAAAGAGGTGATATATGGCAGATTTATTTGGTGAAAAAGTAATCAATGTTGCAGTAGAAGACGAAATTAGAAAATCATATCTTGATTATTCATTGAGTGTTATAATCGGGAGGGCGCTTCCTGACATAAGAGATGGGTTAAAGCCTGTCCATAGAAGAATTTTATTTGCAATGAACGAGATGGGATGTCTCCCGAATAAACCTTACAAAAAGAGCGCAAGAGTTGTAGGAGAGGTCTTGGGTAAGTTTCACCCGCACGGTGATATTGCTCTTTATGGTGCTCTGGTAAGAATGGCACAGCCATTTTCTCTAAGATACCCTCTGATTGACGGCCACGGGAATTTTGGTTCCATTGACGGAGATGCACCTGCCGCGATGCGTTACACTGAGGCACGCCTTTCGCCAATAGCAATGGAACTTTTGGATGGTTTAAACGAAGAGAGCGTGAAGCTAATTCCAAATTTTGATAACACTTTAAAAGAACCCATCGTATTACCGGCGAAATTTCTTAATTTACTTGCCAACGGGTCTTCAGGTATTGCCGTGGGAATGGCAACAAATATACCTCCGCATAACTTCAGCGAGCTGATTGATGCGCTTGTAGAAATTATTGATAGAGAAAAACTGAAAAATGAAGCAATTGAGCCTGAAGAACTGCTAAAATTTATAAAAGGACCTGACTTCCCAACATCCGGTATAATCGTAGGAAAAACAGGAATTAAAGATTATTTTCTTACAGGAAGAGGAACCGTCACAATTCGGGGCAAGGGGCACGTAGAGCACATAAAACGCAGCAAAAGGGTACACTATGTAATAACCGAGCTTCCCTACGAGGTGAACAAATCCAATCTTGTTCAAAAGATTGCAGACCTTGTTCGTGCGAAACGTTTCACTGGTATTGAAGATATCAGAGATGAATCGGACAGGGATGGAATAAGGGTTGTAATAAAGCTTTCCCCTGATGTGAACATAAACGTTTTTGAGAATAATTTGCGCACTCACACACAGTTTGAGAAACGCTACGGAGTAATTCTCCTTGGCATTTCAAATAATGTGCCGAAAGTATTTACAATGAAAGAGCTTCTGCTTCAATTCCTTTCATTCAGAAAAGAAGTTGTTTTAAAACGTGCACGTTTCCAGCTAAAAAAGGCAGAAGACCATCTTGAAATTTTGAATGGCCTTGAAAAGGCAATTTTACATATTGACGAAGTGATAAAAATTATTCGCGGTTCTGACAATTCTCAGGCTGCAGCTGCAAAATTAAAGGTTTTACTTGGTATTACTGATGTTCAGGTTAAAGCGATTCTTGATATGAAACTGTCGCGCCTTACTAACCTTGAGCAGAAAAAGCTTACGGATGAAATTAAAAACACAGAGCAAAAAATTTCCGAACTTAACGCATTGTTGCAAAACGAAAGCATATTGTGGAATAAAATTAGAGACGATTTGTTCCGTGTAAAAGCAAAATTCGGTGACAAGAGGCGCACGGAGATTATAAATGAGGAAGGCAGCATTGATATTGAGGATCTAATTGAGAATAAACCGGTGGTAATCTCTATAACGAAAGATGGATACATAAAGAGAATGCCGGAAGGCTCTTTTAAAATTCAGAGGCGTGGTGGTAAAGGCGTAATTGGCCAGAGCAGCAGCGAAGAAGATTCTCTCAGTGACGTCTATTCCGCAACAACGAAGAGCGGGATGCTGTTCTTTACCAACAAAGGTAAAGTTTATAGCTTGAAAGTTTATGAAGTCCCCGCGTCAAGAAGGGAAGCAAAAGGGACATCCATTTACAGACTTATTCGCCTTGACAGCGATGAGAAAATTACGGCGGCAATTCCCCTTACCAACCAAACTTCTGCAAAAAGCTTGCTTCTTGTAACTAAGTACGGAACAGGCAAAAGAGTAAATATTAAAAATTTTGAAAGGGTAATGAGTTCCGGGAAAATCGCGATAAAACTATCCGAAAAAGATGAGCTTGCCGTAGTCGTGCCTCTTAAGGACGAAGAGGACTATATTATCATTACCGCTCGGGGATATTCCGTTAGGACATCTTCAAAAGAAGTTCGAGAAATGGGAAGAATCGCCCAGGGCGTAGGGCTTATAAGGCTTGTAAGAGGTGATTATGTTGTAAGCGCTGTTGCTGCAAGCGAAAATTCTCAGCTGTTCATTGTTACAGAAAAGGGCTACGGGAAAAGGACAAAATGGTTAGATATAAGAAAAATTAAGAGAAGAGGAAAGGGTGTTAAGTGTATAAGGGTAAATGAAAAAACGGGCCCGGTTAAAGGAACACTTATAGTAAACAATAACGATAAAATTGTGGTGATGTCTAAAAATGGAAACGTAATAAAATTTGAAGTATCCTATGTTAGAGTAATGGGAAGGACTGCTATGGGCGTAAGAGTTATTAAGTTTAAGCAGTCTGATGATGCTGTTGCCTCAATAGATACGACTTCCGAATAATATGAAAAAAGAGCAAAAAGAAAGTGTTGAATCTGCAGCTCTGATTACCGTTGCTGTATTATTGATTCTATTCTTTATCTTTTTGCTCTATAAAGTAAGGGTAGTGATTCCACCTATCCTCTACGGGGCATTTATTGCTTATCTTCTGTTACCTATCACTGATTTCTTTAATAAAAAAATACCCCGTTTCCTTGCTTCAATTTTATCCATTTCTATTCTAATATTTATTTTATTGTTACTTGGATATCTACTTATACCCCAGGTTACCAAACAGATAGGCGAAGCAATAGTTCGCATTCCTGAAATTACGCATTCTGTAATAGATTATATAAATGGCATCGTTGCGCTCGTTCCGGGCGCAAAGGAAGGTAATTTTACAAATAATTTTCTTTCAAGTATGTCTGCAAATATAGAATCTAATTTAACAAGTTTAATGCAAGGTGCTACAACACTTGTTTTAAGACGTGTGTCTCTGATTCCTTCCGTATTTGTTTCATTTGTTCTTGCTTTTTTCTTTATGAAAGACTCACATTTACTGTTTAGCATTTCGTCTAATTTTTTTGACGGAAAAAAGAATAAAGACTGGGTTCTCTTCTTAAAGGAATCGGATAAAGATGTCCGCGACTACTACAGCGTAATTTTGCTTATCGCTCTAAGCACTGGTGTTATAATGGGGCTGATGAGTTACTTTGTCGGCGTTCCGTATTATATAATGATAGGGGCTATGGATTCTATTTTAGAGCTTTTGCCCTATATAGGCCCAACAATCGTGTTTACGGTAGGGTCAATCTTTGCTTTGTTCGTATCCTGGAAAACATTTATACTTTTTGCGATTTTTTTCTTCGCAATAGAAATAGTTCAGTCTCAAATTGCAATTCCTCATTTTGCCGGTGAGAGAATAAACC
>WFSP01000057.1 GCA_015485995.1 Caldisericales bacterium
CATTTAGAAAGAAAAGAAAAAGAGATTTTAGCAGAATAATGCAGGATAAATATACCGTTCCCATTCACGTTGCTATAATAATGGATGGGAACGGTAGATGGGCAAAGAAGAGAAGATTACCAAGAACAGAAGGACACAAAGAGGGCGTCAAAACTGTCAAACGTATTACTAAAGCAGCTGCAGATTGTGGCGTAAAATTTCTCACGCTTTATGCTTTTTCTACTGAAAATTGGAAAAGAAGTAAGGAAGAAGTTAATTTCCTTTTGCATTTATTTGTAGATGCAATAAACGGATATCTTGACGAGCTTAAAGCTAACGGAGTTAAACTCAACTTTATCGGTGATCTGGAAGGTTTGCCATATTTTCTAAGAAAAGCAATCCAGTATGCAAAAAATCAAACGAGTGATTGCAACGTGATGACATTAAACATTGCAATTAATTACGGTGGGAGAAGGGAAATTATGCAGGCAGTGAAGAAAATCTGCAAAGATGGAATCGAAGAAATTACAGAAGAAAATTTTAACAGTTTTTTATATACTGCTGGGCAACCAGACCCCGATATGATTATCAGAACCAGCGGGGAAAAACGGTTAAGCAACTTTTTACTTTACCAGTCATCCTACTCTGAATTATTTTTCACTGACACATTGTGGCCTGATTTTACTGAAAAAGAATTTTTAGAAATGATTGAAGAATACAAAAACAGAAAAAGACGTTTTGGGAAGGTATAGATGAAAAAAATCTTTATTGTTGGCTCGACAGGGGCACTGGGAAAAGAATCACTTAATGTAATAAGAGATAATAAGGAATCATTTAATCTTGTAGGAATAGCTGGGTTTAATAACTACCAAGAAGCCGTAAAACAATGTTTGGAATTCGAGCCGCGATACGTGGGAATACGAAAAGAGTTTTTAAGTTTTGTTAAAAACAGCTGTGGTTACGCTAACGTATTTGATGTGAAAAAGGATCTTGCAAATACTGTACTTGAAGCAAATCCTGACATTACTTTGTTTCTTTCATCCGGCATCAGCGCAATTAAACCCATACTTACCCTTTTGAAGAAAGGCAAAACCGTAGGAATTGCAAATAAAGAATCTATAATTGCAGGCGGAAATCTCATATTTAAGAATGATTTCCCCGGGTTTATTATTCCAATCGATAGTGAACCTTCTGCAATATTTCAAGCAATGCTCGGAGAAAATAAAAAATCAGTCCGGAGACTTATTATCACGGGGTCGGGCGGCTCTTTCAGGGATTTAGATAAAGAATTATTGGCAGATGTTTCTTCTGAGGATGCATTAAAACACCCTAACTGGAAAATGGGCAAAAAGATTACAATTGACTCTGCCACAATGGTGAACAAAGCTTTTGAAGTGATAGAGTCACATTTTTTGTTTGGAATAGATTACAAAAGAATAGAAGTAATAATCCACAGGGAAAGCATTGTTCACTCACTTGTTGAATTTATCGACGGCAACATAAAGGCTATTCTAAGCCCCACACGTATGTATTACCCAATTCAATTTGCACTGACCTATCCCAATAGAAACGAATCGCATATTGAATATTTAAATCTTACTAAAGCTGGTAAACTTACGTTCTATGAAATGGACCACGAGAAGTTTCCCGCGTTCAGAAAAGTGCTAAATATCGCTAAAACAAATGAAGGCCTCCTGCCTGTGCTTACTGCATCTGACGAAGTAGCGGTGCAGGCGTTTCTTGATAAAAAAATAAAATTTACTGATATTGAAAATGTAATTACTGAAACTGCAACAAAGTTTGACGTAAAAAAAATAGATTCCGCAGAGCAGGTTGAAGAACTCTACAAAAATGCTATAATGACTGCAAATAAAATAGTGAGAAGGAGAATGCAATGAACATAGTCTGGCAAATAATAATTGGGACAGTAGTAATAGGACTTTTGGCTTTAATACACGAATTGGGGCATTTTAGCGCAGCAAAGCTCTCAGGCATAGCAGTAGAAGAGCTCAGTATAGGTTTTGGCCCTACCATTTGGCAAAAAAAGTTTAAAGAAACGCTTTACAAGGTTGGTGCTTTGCCTATATTGGGATACGCAAAGATAAAGGGAATGGAAGGTGATTTTGATGCCCCTAACGGGTACTATAAAAAGGGATTTTGGCAGAGGTTCTTTACCATTTTTATGGGGCCTGGAATGAATTTTATTCTCGCAATTGTAATTTTTGCGATAGTTTTTTCTACTTTCGGCAATCCATTTGTTCCGACAACAACCGTAGGCGCACTTGTAAAAAACGGGCCTGCCTATGAAGCAGGTATTCAAGTAGGGGATAAAATTATCGAAATTAATGGAATAAAAGTAACCGATAATTGGGAAAAAATGACTGAGCTTGTTCACGCAAGCAACGGCAAACCCCTGAAAATTTTAGTAGAGAGAAAAGATAAGGACGTAACCATAAATGTAACTCCAAAAAAAGACTCTGCCACACAGAACTGGGTGGTTGGAATTTACCGTTCCGGAAAACGATACCCATTTTTACAGGCTTTATGGGAAGGTACAGTTTGGACAGCTAAATTACTATACAAAATGTTTATATTTATCCCGATGCTATTTACGAAACAAGGGGTAACATCTATTGCAGGCCCAATAGGAATTATCGCCATAACAGGACAAGCTGCTTCAGGCGGTCTTATGAATCTGTTATGGTTTAGTGCATTCATCAGTATTGCGCTTGGATTTACAAATCTTCTTCCCCTTCCTGCACTCGACGGAAGCTGGCTTGTTCTACTGATATGGGAGGGCATAACTCATAAACCCGTCCCACCTGAAAAACAAATGGCGGTTCAAGGTACAGGTTTTATGATTCTTTTAGGATTAATGGTCTTGATAAGTATTCATGATGTTATGAGGCTTTTTGGTAAGTGAGAAGAAAATCCCGCAGAGTAAATATAGGGAACGTGGTAATTGGCGGCAGTTCTTCTGTTGCCGTCCAATCAATGACAAAAACAGATACCAGAAACATTACTGCTACAGTAAACCAAATTTTAGAGCTTGAAGATGCAGGATGCGAAATCATTAGGGTAGCTGTGCCGGATATAGAAGCGGCACGTGCAATAAATTCGATTAAAAAACAAATTCATATTCCTATTATTGCGGATATACATTTTGACCCAAAACTTGCAGAGACATCAATCTTAAATGGCGCTGATAAGATAAGACTTAACCCATCAAATATAAAGGATAAAGAATCGATAAAAAGAGTTGCAAAACTTGCAAAAGAACGTGGCATTCCAATTCGAGTAGGAGCAAACCTCGGTTCTTTTAGGAGTAAGCCAGAAGATGTAGTTCAAGCACTTACTGGCAGCGTTTTGAACGAGATAAAAACTCTTAATGAAGCCGATTTTGATAATATTGTAGTTTCTATTAAAACTTCAGATGTGCTTACAACAATTCAGGCAAACCTCAAAATTGCCGAAATCATTGATTACCCGTTGCACCTTGGTGTAACTGAGGCAGGGCCACTGGATGAATCTTTAGTAAAAAGCAGCGCTGGCATTGGTTACCTCTTGTTTAGTGGTATAGGAGATACAATAAGGTATTCCATAAGCGATAACCCCTTTAGAGAAGTAGAAGCCGGAATTACTTTGTTAAAATCCTTGCATCTTAGAAAAAAGGGTCTGACAATTGTTTCCTGTCCAACCTGTGGGCGCTGTGAGATTGACTTATTTTCACTCGTTAAAAAAGCAAAATTAGATTTTGCAAATGTAAAAATTCCGTTAAAAATTGCAATAATGGGTTGTGTGGTGAACGGCCCGGGCGAAGCAAGAGATGCGGATATAGGACTTGCAGGTGGAAAGCATAGCGG
>WFSP01000058.1 GCA_015485995.1 Caldisericales bacterium
ATTGAATACTTTACGGGAACGTGTTTCATAACCGATTCTTTTTAAAACCTCTTCACCTGCGTACAAATGTGTAAAAATGTATCCCATATCACCACCCTCTCAAAGAAAGCATTATACCTAAATTTTCTATATCATTCAAAATTTCTCTTTTTAAATGCTCTATTGCTATATGTTTCCTATATCTTACCGTACTTCTGCTAATTTTCAACTCTTTTGATATAGCATATATCGTTTTACCTTCCAAATAAAGTTTTTCTATCACCTCCCTTTCTTTTTCGGATAGTTTTTTCATATTTCTATTGAAAGCTTCTTCCGCACTTTTTCCGCTCACTGTAGCAAACTCCTCCTTTTTTATCTCTTTGCCTACATAATTAAACATAAATCTGTTTGCCACCGTTTTGCCAATTTTCTTTAATTCAGCATCTTTTTTCTTTTTGCTGTAATTGTTAAATGCAACAAGCATCCCCAATGCGCCCTCCTGAAACAGGTCATCAAATTTGATGAAACAATTTCTTGAGTAGTGCAATGCAAGCATTTTTAAATACTTTTCGTTCTCCCTATAAAATTTTTCCTTGTTCATACTTTACCTCCTTATTCGCCATAGTTTAATTTTTATATACTATAGCAAATTTATGAAATAATTCAAACATTTGTTCGTATATATATTTCGCTATGGGATACTTGATTAAAATAGGTTCGTTGCTAAAATTGTTTTTAGGAGGTAGCAAAAATGGAAAAATTTATAGAAGAAAACAAAGATGATTTAATAGAAATTGTGCAGGAGATCTTAAAAATAAAAAGTGTTGAAGAACCGCCCGTAGATGATGCCCCATTTGGCATCGGTGCAAAACTTGCGCTTGAGTATGCTCTTAACCTTGGCGTGGAAATGGGGTTTAAAGTAAAAAATTTTGATAATTATGCAGGTTACGTGGAATACGGTGATGGAGAGGGGCTTATAAGTGTTCTCGGGCACCTCGATGTTGTCCCTGAAGGTAAGGGGTGGCATAATCCTCCGTATGGCGCAGTAATTAAAGATGGGAAAATTTTCGGGCGTGGTGCGACGGACGATAAAGGGCCTATGATGGCAGCATTATTCGGCCTGTATGCATTGAAAGAAAAAGGCATCCCCATAAAAAAACGCGTACGCATTGTTTTTGGAACAAATGAAGAAACCGGATGGAAAGGGATTACTTATTACAAGCAAAAAGAAAAGGAACCCTTAATCGGGTTTACTCCGGATGGTAATTTTCCTGTAATTAACAGGGAAAAAGGAATTTTGAATGTTACGGTTGGAATAGATTTTAAAGAAAAGAATAACGAGCTTATTTTAAGAGGCGGAGAACGTCCGAATATGGTGCCTGATTACGCTGAGGCAGAGTTTTTAAAACCTGTTTCTCTGAATAATTTTGACGGAGTGGAGATAAGCGGAAATAAGGCCGTTGTAAGAGGTGTTTCCGCACACGGGGCACATCCCTGGGAGGGGAAAAATGCTGTTACACTTCTATGTCAGGCATTGAATAACGTTTCCCTGCGCGAAGATATAAAAAATGCAGTTAACTTTGTAAATAATGCAGTAGGCAGTGATGTTTACGGAGAAAAGCTTGGTATTGCGAATGAAGATGCCATTTCCGGCAAACTTACCTGCAACCTTGGGGTGATGCACATCTATAGAGATTCCGCGGAAATTACGTTTAATATTCGTTACCCGATTACTGATAAATTTGAGCGTATAGTGAAAGCTATCGGGGAAAAGGCAAATAAATACGGTTTGACTGTTAAGGACACGCACAATCAAATGCCTCTGTTTGTGGACGAGAAAGAAGACATCGTGCAAAATCTTTTGAAAGTTTACGAGCAAGAAACAGGCGAAAAAGGGTATACACTTGCAATCGGCGGCGGAACATACGCACGTGCAATGGAAAAAGGTGTTGCATTTGGGCCTGTTTACCCCGGGATGGTAGCAGTAGAGCACCAGCCTGACGAATTTATAGGAATAAACCACCTTATTAAGCTTGCAAAAATTTACGGGAAAGCAATATACGCTCTTGCAAAGGATTAGCCTGCCTCAGGATTTTTCACTTGAACGGATACTGAAATGCGGCCAGACATTTAGAGTGTTTGAAAAAGATGGGACTTTTATATATCCCTGCGGGAATTCTGTTCTTGCCTTAAAGCAGGAGGGGGATTCCCTACTTTTCGAATCATTTGGCGAGCCCGTTTCTCAAAGCGGAGTAAAAAAGTTATTAGGGTTGAACGATGATATTCAGCTGATAAACAAAAAACTTTCCCACCTTGCAGAAGGGATGGACAAAATAATAGATAAAACCCTTGGGATTCGCATTATGCGCCAAAATCCTTTTGAAGTGACTGTGTCGTTTATGTTTTCCGTGCAGAGTGCAATACCTCTCATACGCCGCAGGTTAAATAAACTTTCGGAAATTGCGGGGAAAGAGGTAAAAACTTCATATGGGAAGTTTTATCTTTTTCCTGAGAGCAGTGCACTGAGGGCTCTTTCGGAAAGTGAAATAAAATCTTTGAAACTTGGTTTCAGGGAAAAATGGTTTGAAGAGTTTATAGATAATTATGATGAAAGCAATATGCAGGAAATTGCATTGTTTCCGTTTGCCGAAAAGGAACAGGCTCTTTTAAAAATCAAGGGGGTCGGCATAAAGGTAGCGCACTGCATTATGCTTTTTTCAATGGATGAGCTTTCTGCATTTCCCGTGGATGTGTGGATAAAGAGGGGTATGGAGCATCTCTTCGGAATTTCCGGTACCACCCCGAAAGTGACAAAAAAAGGGAGAGAACTTTTTGGTAAGTTTGCAGGATATGCGCAGGAATATATTTATTATTATGTAAGAAATAATATACATTCTTAAATAAAGCAGACAACAGAGGTGATTTTATGAGAGCATTTTTTATTGTTTTTGGAACGGTTTTTCTCGCGGAATTAGGAGACAAAACGCAGATCGCAACATTCCTTTTTGCCTCGAAAAACAACGTGAGCAGATTAACTGTTTTTCTTGCAGCGGCTTTGGCGCTTTGTCGTTTTCCAAACTTTTTGAGACTGAGCCCACAGCTCTTGAGACTCTCATGCTCTATGGCGAGGTAAACAACAGGTATGAGAGTAGAAGAGCTCAAATTTCCCAAACTTATAAAACATAAGGGTACATATTTATATCTAGTATGGATAATGGACGTTGTAAAAAAGGAAGGAAGTAGTGACTATAGATATAGATGTTTATTTAAAACTTTGCCAGATAAAGGTTCGTCTAATAGTGGTTCAGGAGAAGGTTTGTATATTATAGAGGAACTTTATCCTGAATTCTTAAGGTTCTTTACTATAGGAAAAATATATTATTATGCGGAGAATAATGGCAAGTTTCCGAGGATAACTACTCTTCCCTCCGATTCGGCCATGGAAAGAATTCTAAATATAGAACTTAATCCCGAGAAAATGCAAGTAAGAAATGCGGGAGAAGAAGGTGTTATACCGTCTAAGTTGTATGATTTACGCAATTATACATTTTATAGTAATAAAAGAGGTGGAAAAACTGATTTTACAGAAGAAATCAAACACCAGTCCGTGGTGATTACCTATTATAATGATTATGAGATTATAACTCCATCTTTCGTGATTTCTCCCATATTTTATTTCACTTCCAGTAGGATGAGAAAAAAACTTTTTTCGTCAGGGTTTAAATTCAGTAGTTTATACCATGATATAGGAAAAGATGAACACGGCATCCCATTTATTAAAGCAAAAATAGGAATACCCGAATTCGACATACCCTTTGTGTATTACTTTGCTACAAATAAATACGCTTTAAAGCAAGCTGAAAAAATAAAATCAGATATAGTTTCACAGGGAATACTGTCGTTTTATAAACCAACACACGTTCCCGTTAAATTACTATTTCCTTTCGATCATAGCGTAAGAGCAAAGGTAAGGGGACTAGTGTGTGACAAGTGCAGAAAAATATTGGTCGAGGAAATACAGGATTTTTATTCCAAGGATCTTTTTGGGTTTGATAAAATGATTAAGGAATATTCTTATGTGCGAGGCAAAAATAAGACCGTAATTTATTTTACTACTAACAGTAAAGATTATATGGTAGCGTACAATCGCACTCCTAAAAAGAAAAGAAGTTATCCGAAGAATATAGAAGATGTATATGAAAAATTTAGAGAGCAACTGGAAGAGTACCACCAAAATGTCGCCGTTCTTCACAAGAATGTTGGTGAGGAAGAAGGTAAACTCTCTAATGCTGATAATATTTTATACAGGCAAGAAGATACCAAAAGGAGGCAGGTATTAACATTTGATGCTTCTCCTCATTATAGAGATGAAAACGCAAAACCTGCGGAATTAAGTAGAAAAATGGAGCGGGCAAGTTCTAATAGTGACGAAGGAAGACAATTTAATCTTAATGATTTTGAAGAAATGGTAAGAGTTTTAAGAGATTCGGGCTTTGCTAGTGCTAGAATGCATAAAGAGATGGAACTTCCCATAAAGAATATTCGGCTAAACAATAAAAAGGCTTACTACAAGGATGGTACAGCGCGAAAGTTTAGTATTGTAGATATTAGTCTTAATGATGATGGTCAGATTCTGCATGCAACTTTAGTTGAAATTGACCAGTCTGGGCTAGAGAAAGGTATTTCGACTTTTGCTATCGTCTGGCTTAGTAATTTCGAAAAGTATACCCAAACAATAAATAGTTTATTATTGTTTTATTTACAGAGGAACAAATTCGATACTGTCAATAGTTTTGTGTCAAATTCTTTCGCAGGGTAGAAGCCTCTATTGCATTGGTTGTTGCAGCTATTGGTGATTCGGCTTTTTGTTTTTCTTCCCGTGCCTTTCTTCCTTTATCTTCATCAGCATATCATGTACATTCTAGAGTACTCTCAACCTTCTTGATTCATACTTCTCATTTATATCTATGGACGTAAGGAAATCTTGCTGCTGTGCTTCTCTATTTTAATAATAAACTTATAAAATAGTCTCTTCGATAGACATCCAAAATTTCATTTAATCTCATTTTCTTCTGCCTCCTTCATTCTATAATTTTTGAATAGATTTTTATATGAGGCAACGATACAATTTAGTGTAGATTTTTTGTGAGGCAATTCGTCCCCTGCATAAGTTCAGAAACATATGAGACTCTTGTAAATGTGATATACTGGACAAAAGAGTAAATGAAAGCTAACACATATACAGGAGGTTAAAGAGTATGTTTAATGATGATTACCGGTATGTATATGAAAAAAGAAACATAAAAGGAAAG
>WFSP01000059.1 GCA_015485995.1 Caldisericales bacterium
ACTTTAATAGTAATCACAAGTGTGGGGAAAATATGAAAGTGTAATTAGAACTGCTATGGTAATATTTCAAAAAGTTTGTATAATAAAATGGTGATTTATATGGCAAGAGTTACGATATCAATTGAGGGGAGACTTGCAGGAGAGTTAGGAATTGCACGTTTGTATATGAGTGGCAATTCTGTGAGAGAAGTGCTAAATTATCTCAAGGAAAAATTCTCTCTTTTAGGTAAGGCATTTGAATATAGGGAAGTCGAAATTCTTTTGAATGGCCAGAATATAAGTATTTTATACAAAAAAGAAAATACAGAATTGGAAGATTTTGATGTATTACGTATTGTGAGGAAAAACAAATATATCCTCATTTCTTCCCCGGTGAGTATAAATGATATGAAGAAAATTAAGTTATAGGAGCGGTTATGGCAAAAGTTACGGTGGTGCTTCATGGAGAAATTGCGGAGAAAGCTGGCAAAAATAGGATTTACTTGCAAGGAAACACCGTAAGAGACGTGCTTGAAAGAGTAAAAGAAGAGCTGCCATTTATTGAAAAGGAATTGAAATATAGCAGGGTAATTTGTCTTGTAAACGGACGAAACATAGAGACTCTGAAAAAAGAAAATACAGAATTGGAAGATTTTGATATGGTAAGGCTTGCACTAAAAGACGGTAGCTATTTTGATTTCTTTCCGCCGGATGGTGGTGGCTAACACATTGCTTAAATATTCTTTTGAATTTTTCAAAAATTCTTCGAAACTGCTTAAATTACTCTTGCAAAAAAATATAATCTATGTAAAAATATAGTTGTGGAAAACGCGTTAGCCTTAACAATTAAAAATCTTGGTGTTGGGTATATTGTACTCACCATAGTGGATATCCTTCTTGTTGCACTAATTATTTACCTTGTGCTAAGAGCAATTCAGCACACTCGGACGTTGCAACTTGCGGAGGGGATAGGGTTGTATTTTGTTATTGTTGCTATATTTGCAAAGCTCAGTGACGTTATTCACCTTATCACTTTTGCTTTTCTAATGAACTGGTTATTGCGCTTTTCTGTTTCGTTCCTTCCCTTTCTCCTTGTTGTTGTCTTTCAACCGGAACTCAGAAAATGGTTTACTGGCCTTGGTAAAGGGGTTTTCATAGAAACACGGGAAACAAGTGAAGAAGACTTCAAAACCGTAATTGATGAGATAGTCAAGAGTGCAAAATATCTTTCTTTGAATAAGATTGGAGCACTAATAGTAATAGAGCGTTCGGTTCCACTGAATGAGTATATGGAAACGGGAGTCATTTTTAAGTCTCTTGTGCGTTCTGAGCTCCTCAATACTATTTTCTTTCCTAATACTGCATTGCATGACGGTGCAGTTATTATAAAGGAGAGTAAAATAGAAGCAGCAAGGTGTGTTTTGCCACTATCCCTGGATGAATCCCTGGATAGAGAAGGCGTGGGAACAAGACACAGGGCAGCTGTAGGTGTTACGGAAGAAACAGATGCGGTGGCTGTAGTTGTTTCCGAGCAAACAGGTATAATCTCAATGGCTTTAAAGGGGAAACTTACGCGTTACCTTAGTCCACTTGAGCTCAGGGGCATGTTGCTTGTTATTGCAAAGCCTATAACAATTGGCAAAAGAGAAGGAGGCACTGTGAAAAAATGAAAAAGTTCTTTATGAAGTTTCTTGATATAAGAGTGCTTTCCGTAATTTTTGCAATACTTATATGGTACTATGTAATCGGAGTACAGGGGCCAATAATTACACGTACATTTAAGGTGCCGATTACTCCTATAAATTTGGAAAGCGGAGTATTTATAGTAAATAGTCCCGAAAATGTGAATGTTACGGCAGAAGGGTCTAGTAAAGCAGTGTTAGGCATCAAAGGCTCCGACTTTACAGCTTTGGTAAACCTTGCTGGTAAGTCCGAAGGGGAGATTTATGTACCTGTTGACGTTAAACCTCCGACTTCTGCTATAAAAGTGAGAATGGTTTCGCCTGAAAAGGTAAAAATTGGGCTTGAGAAAATTACGACAAGGAAACTTCCTGTGGTTGTAAAATTTAAAGGAAAACCTGCTGATGACTTTATGCCTGCTTCTCCAATCATAACGCCTGATAGTGTTATATTGACCGGGCCTTTAAGTAAACTTGATGAGATAGAGTCTGCAATTGTGGAGGTAGACCTCACTGGTATAAATAGTGAAACCACTGTTGTTTTGCCTATTCAACTTGTAACGAGAAGCGATGCTAATATAAGTGATGTTCAGGTAAATCCGAGGAGCTGTGTGGTAAAAATTTTGGAGAGTAATCCTGCTGTATCAAAAACTGTTCCTATTGTGCCACAGATAAAAGGACGGCCGTTCCAGGGGTTTGGAGTAAAAGATATTTCTTTAAATCCTGGAACTATCACACTTGAAGGTAACTTAAACGACCTTTCCAATATTAAATTTATAAGTACTGCCCCTATTGATATCACTGGAATTACTGAAACGAAAACATTTGACTCTACTGTAGTTGTCCCTGATGGGGTAAAAGTTGCCGGTAGTGCAGATTTTACCGTAACGGTTGAGATTGCCCCTGTTAAGAAGTTGGAGTTCACTATTCCTCTTACTGTAAACTATGATGCGGTTCAGTTTGATGTAAACGTTTCAGTAAAAGAGATAAGAGTTATTGTAACGGGTTTTGAGGATGCGTTAAGTTCAATTAGTCAGGATTCTGTTACTGCAGTAATAGATGTTTCAAAATTTAGTGAGGGTACGTATATTGTACCCATACAAATTAATGGGTTGCCCGAAGATACAGTGATAAGCATCATACAACCCGAAACAGTTCATATTACTCTTACAAAGAAAGGTACAGGATAGCGGCTTATGGAATGTGTAATTTTCCAGGGTATTCCGCTAAAGGTCTATAAAAATGGCGGTGTAATTTCAAAAATTGAAATTATAAAAAAGTGTTTTAAAGAAAAGGATAGAGAACTGCAGAAAAAACTTACTTCTTTTTGGAGGGGCGACAACAATTCGATAAAATATCTTCTTGATGTAGGCGAAGAATTAAAAATCATATATCGTAAAGCACAGGAAATCCCATTTGGCAAAGTATCTTCTTATGGGGCAATTTCAAGGGCAATTTTTGGAGATACTCGACATTCCAGGTTTGTAGGCTATGCAATGCATATAAATCCCCTACCAATTATTGTACCTTGCCACCGAGTTATTAAAACGAATGGCGAGATAGGTGGGTTTGGTTCAGGGGTTCAAAATAAGATAAAACTTCTGAAAGCCGAAGGGGTAAAAGTCAACAATGGAAGAGTTACGTCCATATATTTTACTGATCTCTAAGCCATTTGGGATAACATCCTTTCAATTTATGGATAGGGTGCGCACAGCACTTGGTGCGAGAAAAGCAGGGCATACGGGAACATTGGACCCGATGGCAACTGGCCTTATGGTAATTGCTTTAAACAATGCGACACGATTCATTCCTTTTATAAACACAGATATAAAAAAGTATGTAATACAAATTCAATTTGGTATTGAAACCGATACGGATGATATAACGGGAAATGTTATAAACAGTGGGGGCAAAGTTCCTGATATAAGTGAAATTGAAGCGGTACTTGGTGATTTTATAGGTGATGTAAGGCAAAGACCTCCTTTTTACTCAGCAAAAAAGGTAAATGGCAAAAGACTTTATAAATATGCCAGGAACAAAAATGAAGTAGAGGTAAAGGAGTCAGAAGTATCCATTTATAAAATAGAAGTAATGTTTTTTAAAAAAGATAAACTTGTTTTAAGAGTGTTGTGCTCAAAAGGAACATATATGCGTGCGTTAGCAAGAGATTTAGGGCGTAAACTTAGAACATTTGCCACACTTTCTGCAATTGCACGGACAAGAGTGGGGAATTTTTATATAAAAGATGCGGCTTTCCTCTCCTGTATCGCACGGGGGGCAAGGAAAGGACTTATTCCTCTGAGCGAAGCCGTGGATTTGCCTGCTCTTATAATAGAAAATAAAAATGCTTTTTTAAACGGTATTGATATAAAAACGAAGTTTGTTAAAGTGCAGGACAACTCCGGAAATTTTATTGGAATTGGTGAAGTTCAGGAAAGCGTAATTCATCCCAAAAAGGTACTGAATGAAAATATATAGGCTTGGCGAAAGAATACCTTTCAAAACGTCTGTTGCAATAGGGATGTTTGATGGAGTGCATAGGGGACACAAGATGCTTATCAAAAAAACAATCGATGTTGCTAATAGTTATAATCTTATCCCTGCGATTTATACATTTGGTAGCCATCCAATAAAGGAATCAAGTAGAAAATATCTTACCTTGCTGGATGAAAAGCTTGAAATTATGGAACGCTCCGGAGTAAACGTCGTTTATATAGCAGAGCTCAACGAGGACTTTATGAAAATGAGTCCTGAGGTATTTTTAAAAACGGAAGTTTGCAAGAAAGTAAATGCAAAGAGCGTAATTATTGGGGAAAATTTTCGATTTGGAAAGGATCGGCGCGGTGATGTTGCTTTTATGAAAAGAGGATTAAACAGCTGTGGGATAGACGTTTTCCCTGTAAAACTTGCATATTACAACGGAAAACCTATAAGCAGTTCTCTTATCTATCATCTTATAGTGGACGGTAATGTAAAAGAAGCGAATACTCTTTTGGGATACGCATTTTTTCTTTCGGGTAAAATTGTAAGAGGCAAAGGTGTTGGGCGGCTTCTTGGATTTCCTACGGCAAACCTTCAATATTTTAACGGCTATAAAGTGCTTCCAAAAAGGGGGATATATGTTACAGTGGCGGCCGTGGACGGTATGCTTTTTAAATCTGTAACAAACGTAGGCTTTAATCCTACATTTGAAGATGTTCAAGAAATAAAAGTGGAAACACATTTTATAGATAGACAGATTAACCTGTATGGCAAAATGGTGCGTCTGCATTTTCTTGAACGTCTAAGAGGCGAAAAGAAATTTCCTTCGGTACCGATTTTGATGAATCAGATTCAAAAAGATGTATCTACTGCAAAAGATTTTTTTATGAAAAAAGGCAATAGCAAGATTTTGTAAATGAGAGAAGCTAAAAAGAATGGGGTACTTGGTGCTGTTATTATTATGGTAGAAAGCGTCCTTTCCCTTATAAGTGTTTTGCTTCAGGGTGAAAGGCATATGCCTATTTTTTTTGTTCCTGTATTTGTGGTTATATGTGACGTTCTGCTTATAATAGGTGTATTTTTCTTGCTTGCTGCATTCAGGAAAATTACATCGAAGCTTCTTATGCGTGACACAGAAAATAAATTCTTATATGGCTTTGTTATGCTCGGTGTTACCTCTGCTCTCTCGATTATTTCCTTTGTTGTTTTTTCGCTTGGAAATGCGAAATGGTTTTCTCTTATTATTGCTTCTTTTTTCTTTATTGCTTCAATTTTGCTTGTCCTGGCCTTGATGCGGTTTGGCGAAGCTGTAGGTATTATACATTTTAAGGTTGCTGCATGGCTTTTTATTGCGATGGTTATTGTTCCCCCTTATACCGGAGCAGGTGGGTTGCTAACAAATTTTAAAAATGTTCACTCGATTCTTGTTGCTACAGCCATGTATTCCTTGGGTGATGTAATTCTATTTTTTGCCTCAATTTTTTTTCTTTTAGGCTTCACAAAATTAGATACAACTTTCTCCCGCGTAGAATAAGATACAAAATTTGGAGCAGTTACAGTTGTAATGTAGCACGCTGAAATTTTGAACATCCTCGAATACTCGTTGCAATTTTTAACGGATATTAACTCAACTTTGTCACTTCCAAAATGAGAAAGTTAGTAG
>WFSP01000060.1 GCA_015485995.1 Caldisericales bacterium
GACTACTACAGTGTAATTTTGCTTATCGCTCTGAGCACTGGTGTTATAATGGGGCTAATGAGTTACTTTGTCGGTGTTCCGTATTATATAATGATAGGGGCTATGGATTCTATTTTAGAGCTTTTGCCCTATATAGGCCCAACAATTGTGTTTACAGTCGGGTCAATCTTTGCTTTGTTCGTATCCTGGAAAACATTTATACTTTTTGCGATTTTTTTCTTCGCAATAGAAATAGTTCAGTCTCAAATTGCAATTCCGCATTTTGCCGGTGAGAGAATAAATTTGCCACCTCTTGCAGTAATTCTTATAATTATTTTTGGCGGGGCAATCGGAGGAGTTTTAGGGGTGATAATTGCTGTGCCTTCTTTTCTTATTGGAAGAAATGCAATAAGGTATTTTTACCCCAAAGCTTACAGTATGTTTACGCACTCTTGACAAAAAGTATAATTTCAATACACTTAAACAGTTAAAATTACACTTATGAAAGGCTTACCAGTACCTTTTATAGTGACAGGAGGTTATTTATGGAAGAAGCAATTATAAAAACTGGCGGACATCAGTATAGAACGAAAGCTGGTGACGTGATTAAAGTTCAGAAATTAGATGGAAAGGTCGGTGACAAAGTTAAGTTTGACACTGTCCTTATGATTAGAAATGATGACGGTATCACAATCGGTACTCCCAACGTAGAAAATGTCTTTGTTGAGGGTTCTATTGTAGAACAAGGCAGAGAAAAGAAAATCACTGTTTTTTACTACAGAAACAAAACAAGAAACAGAAAGAAGAATGGCCACAAGCAACCTTTTACAAAGGTAAAAATTGACAGAATTGCAAGTGAGGTGACCGATAATGGCTAGGAAAAAATCCAGAACAAACGGAAGAGATAGTAATCCTAAATATCTTGGAGTAAAACTCTATGATGGGCAGAAAGCAAAGGCCGGAAGCATTATTGTGCGTCAAATCGGAGAAAAGGTAAAACCGGGAAAGAACGTAGGAGAAGGAAAAGACTATACATTGTTTGCCCTTAAAGAAGGGCTTGTAAAATTTGAGAAGAAAAGACATCTCACGCTCGTTCATATATTAGAGGAGCAATAGATACGGGTAGTAAGTTTATTGACTATACCTATATAGTCGTGAGGAGTGGAAAAGGCGGAGACGGTGCTGTAAGCTTCAGGCACGAACGCTTTGCTCCTCACGGCGGTCCTGATGGTGGTAACGGTGGTAACGGTGGAAGCGTTATAATTCAGGCTACCAGCAAACTTGACACATTAGATTATTTTGTGCATCATCACCATTTTTTTGCTGAAAAAGGAGAAAATGGTAAATCATCAAATAAACACGGGAAAACCGTAAAAGATCTCATAATTCAAGTGCCAGTCGGTACTATTGTTATTAATAGAGACACAAACAGAGTTATTGCGGATTTGAATAAAGATGGAAAAAGTATTGTTGTAGCAAAAGGTGGAAAAGGTGGAAGAGGGAATAAAAGTTTTGCAACTTCCACAGAGCGTGCCCCGCATTACAGTGAAAAGGGAGAAGATGCTGAAGAAAAAAGGCTTGAGCTAAGGTTAAAACTCATTTCTGATGTAGGAGTTGTAGGTTTCCCCAATGCCGGTAAATCCACTTTGCTTACAAGAGTTACTAATGCACATCCCACGGTAGCAAATTACGCCTTTACTACGCTTTCACCAAAGATTGGCGTTGTGGACCTTGGAATGGGCAAGCGATTCGTAATGGCCGATTTACCGGGGCTTATTGAGGGTGCCAGTGAAGGAAGAGGTATGGGTAACGAATTTCTTTCCCACATAGAGCGTACAAAAGTTTTGTTATTTCTCATAGACGGAAGTGATAAAAAACAAATTTTTCCGACGTATAATGCTTTACTTAATGAGATGCAAAAATACAAAGATGAGCTTTTGAATAAAAAACGGCTTGTCGCAGTAAATAAAATAGATCTTTGGAATGTAAAGCGAGTGAAAGAACTAAAAGAAAAGTTTGAAAAATTGGGCGAAGAGGTATATTTTATCTCGGCACTCAATGGAATGAATTTACAGGACTTGCTGGAAAGGCTGTATGAATTCGTAAAGAAAGCAAAGCCAGAGGAAATTGTTCATGAAGAAGAAACAATAATTTCTTTAACTGACAAAGAACTGAAGAAATTCTTAAAGATAGAGCAAATAGAGCCGCATACGTTTAGCGTATCACAAGAAGAGATAGAACGTAGAGTCGAGCTTACGGACTTCGAGCGTATGGGCAGCGTTGCTGAACTTTTACGCTTTTTCGATAAAATAAACCTCGACAGAGAACTAAAACGTGCCGGTGCAAAAGAAGGAGACAGAATCGTAATAGGTAGTAAGAGTTTTATATACAGAGAAGATGGAAAGAAGTAGAATTGGAATATTCGGTGGTGCGTTCAATCCCATTCATACAGGGCATCTCTTTATTGCAAAAGAAGCAAAACGTATCTTTTCGCTAAAAAAAGTAGCCTTTGTCCCCACGGGAAATCCTGCCTTTCAAAAAGAGGGGCTACTTGATAAAAATACACGCACAAAGCTCGTTGAACTATCCATATCTAATAATAAAGACTTCGACCTCTCCCTATATGAAATTAAAAAAAATACAACTTCTTATTTTATTGAAACGCTTAATTATTTCATAAAACTTTATCCGGAGAAAGAATTTTTCACAATTCTTGGGGAGGACACTTTTTTAAAGTTTCACTTGTGGAAAGAGCCGAAAGAAATTTTAAAGAAAACCAACTTAATCGTTGCGAAGCGGTTTGAAGGAAACTTTTCCAATTCAAAAGAATATATGAACAAGCACTTTGAAGAATTTAAAGAAAAGATTTTTTTTATGAATCATCCGCTTTTCCCTGTTTCTTCCACTTTGATACGACAGAGAATTCACGAAGGGAAATTTATTTCTTATCTTGTGCCCGAAGCTGTTGAAAGAGAAATTTTAGTAAATGGATACTATAAAAAAAATTGAAGCGGCAGTTAAAAAGATACTTCCTGAAAAACGATTTCAGCATTCCAAACGTGTTTCTGAGATGTCGCAACTGCTCTATAAAAAATGGGGCGGAGATAAAGACAAGCTTGTAATTGCTGGCTTACTGCACGATATAGCACGCGACATACCTACGGATAAGCTTATTGAGATTGCAAAAGAGAATGGGTATCATATAGACGAGATAGAGTATGCGAACCCTATTCTACTTCATGCTCTTGTAGGTGCAATGATTGCAAAAAATGAATTTGACATTGAAGACGAAGACATCTTGAATTGCATTAGATACCACACAACTGGGAGAAAAGGCATAACTCTGAACGAAGCTATTATTTACGTTGCTGATTTTATAGAATTAGGGCGTGATTTCCCCGATGCCGAGAAAGTTCGCAAAATTGCCTTTAACAATCTGAGAGAAGCTGTTTTAGAAGAAACCCACTTGAATGTATGTTATCTTATGAGCATAGAAGCTCCCATTCACCCAAGAACCGTTGAGATGTTTAACGATTTACTAAAAAAAGAATTGACTAAAACAGAAATAAAAATATAATGTATTAGTCAAAGCGGGAGTAGCTCAGGGGTAGAGCACTGGCTTCCCAAGCCAGTTGTCGCGGGTTCAAATCCCGTCTTCCGCTCCATAAGGCGCCGTCGCCAAGAGGTAAGGCAAGGGTCTGCAAAACCCTTATCGTCGGTTCGAGTCCGACCGGTGCCTCCATTGATTTACTGCCGGGGTGGCGGAACAGGCAGACGCACGGGACTTAAAATCCCGCGATGGTGACATCGTACCGGTTCGATTCCGGTCCCCGGCACCACCTTAAA
>WFSP01000061.1 GCA_015485995.1 Caldisericales bacterium
ACTTTGAAAACATTAAGGTACTGAAGAAGTATGAAAAGAAGTTAAAGAAACTTCAAAAAGTTCTTTCAAGGAAGCAGCATCCAACAAAGAGAGGAGATAAAACATCAGTATCTCATAACTTCGTAAAGCAGAAGAAACGAGTAGCGAAACTCCACAAGAAGATTGAGGACACAAGGACTGATTACATACACAAAGTAACGACTTACATAACAGAGCACTACAAGAGTATCGTTATAGAGGACTTAAACGTAAAAGGTATGCTGAGAAACCACCGCATTGCAAAAGCAATAAGCAGTACAGGTATGTATGAATTCAGGAGGCAGTTAGAGTACAAAAGCAAACTGAGAAATAACAACCTTATTATTGCTGATAGATGGTATCCCAGTTCAAAGATGTGTTCAAACTGCGGATACATCAATCTTGATTTGAAGCTAAGCGATAGAGTGTACAGGTGTCCTCAGTGCGGTTTAGAGATAGATAGGGATCTCAATGCTGCAATAAACTTAATGAACTACGGTAGGGTGAGTTCCACCCGAACCTATACGCCTGTTGAGAGAGGCAATGTGGACGAACGCAGCTTGCTGCCTAAGAAGCACCCTCTCGTTGAAGCAGGAACTCAGCAGAGAAACCTACAATTAGTTAGGTTTGCGTAAGTCTGAGAGAACGGTAAACATTAAATGGTTTGTGATGGAAGGAGACCAAAAGTTTTTTGCAATAACCAAAAAGATGCATAATATGCTTCAGGGAAAAAGCGGAGAACTTAGCAAAGAAGAAATCGATTATTATCTGGATGTGAACAGAAGAAATGCTGAGCAACTTAACGAGGAATTCGACATTGTCGTTGTGCACGACCCACAGCCAATGGCATTACCTTTTTTGTTAAGCATAAAAAGGGATACTTCGTATGGCGCTGCCATATAGAGACATCATTCCCGAATAAACAGGCAAAAGAAATTATAAGGCGGTTTCTTCCACTCTATGACGAAGCTGTTTTTAGTATGGATACATTTGCTTCAGGGCTTGACACTATAGGATATAGAATAATATACCCTTCGATAGACCCACTATCTCCAAAAAATGTGGAAATGAGCAGAGGCGAAGTTTTAGAGACTGTAAAGAAGTACGGAGTGGATATAAACAGACCCATAATCGTCCAGATTTCGCGTTTTGACCCATGGAAAGATCCGCTTGGGGTGATAGATGCGTATAAAGCTTTAAAAGCAAAATATAGAAATATACAACTTGTACTTATAGGTTCTATGGCAGCAGACGACCCTGAAGGTTGGCAATTCTATCAGAAAACACTTCGCCATGCAGGTGAAGATAACGACCTGTTTGTGCTCTCAAACCTTGATGGCGTTGGGAATAGGGAAGTAAATGCTTTCCAGCGTGCTGCGACAATTGTTTTACAGAAGTCCGTAAGAGAGGGTTTTGGGCTTACCGTGTCCGAAGCACTCTGGAAAAAGCGCGCTGTAATAGGAGGAAAGGCCGGATGTGTAACCGTTCAGATAGAACACGGAAAAAGCGGTTACCTTGTCAGCTCTAACGAGGAATGTGTTCAATCTATGGATGAGCTTTTAAGCGATAACGTAAAGAGAGAGAATTTTGGGCTAAGAGGGTATGAAACAGTATCCAAAAGGTTTCTCATAACACGCCATATAACCGATTATTTATCACTGTTTGCACATAGGGGGAAAGGAAAATGCAAAGTAATATAAATAAAATGCAAATTTTCTGTACACTTGTATTCTAAAATCCTCTTTATGGTAGATATAGAAACTATAATGGTTCAAAATCAAACAACTTGAAAATAGTTTCTGCCTTCTTAGGCGTTTCCTAAGGTATGTGAATCCTGGCTGCAACTTAACCATACTTATATACCCTTCGGTATTTTCAATAACTCTACATTACGCTGCTATATTGTTTAATCTTAAAACAACGTTCTTTGGTGTGACAACATCAGGTATGCTTCCGGGATATTCAGAATAGAACAAAACTAAAGATAATGCCTTTCCGAATACCATACCTATGTTAACCTGAGGTAAATGTTCTTTATCCTTGTTGCATCCCCGTTGTACGAGTTCCATAAGTTCATGCGGATATGGTATTAAAGATTAAGGTGCTGGTTAATAAAAAAAATCTAACTGAAGCCTATCCATATTGCCTAATTCTTTTAATCTATGCTTTGGGAAGCGCACGAGTTGTTATAATGTTAATTCCTGTTTCCATAACGTTTTCAAGAATTACCTGATGGAATTTCAAAGGGGCATTTACTTCTACTTTGCGCAGCTCCTCAATAATTTTGAAAAATACGGATTTAGGAACTGGGCTTTCGGAACGGACAGGCACTAAAGAGTACAGCCCACCTTTTACACGCACAGTGGTGATTATAACTCTTTTAGGGTTCGTAATTTCTTCTTTTGCAAACTTTGCCCCCAGAGGGCATTCGTTTCCCTCAACTTTTATTATGTTTTTTCCTGTGTGCGTAACTTTCAAATCACAGCCTTTGGGGCACATAATACAAATCATTTTTGATATTTCAGGCATTTTTTACCTCCCCCACCTCTACGGTAAGGCTCTTTATTTTTAAAAGGTCCCCTGCAATTGTTTGCGGAATATTGATCTCTATCATTTCGCTGGGCCTTGCATATCGCAACATCCTTTCTTTTATTGTTTTATTGTTTTCATCACTCATACTTACTTTAACGGCAGTTTCGAACGGTTTTGTCACTCTGAATTGAATTTTTTGGTTCTTTTCCTCCAAACTGAGAGGGTCAATGAATTGCGGTACTGTATGATGAACATTTTTTCCTGGTAGAACTCTGATTTTTCTGTTATTCTTTTTCTTATTTTGTATGGCATACTTGCCAGCACTTGCACCTGCAAGTTCTCCTGCGCCGGAAACCCAATCCACTAAATCGTAAACATGCACAACGTTGCCAGCAGCAAATATTCCTGGGATGTTTGTTTGCATAGTTTCGTCCACATATGGGCCTCCGGTTAACGGGTCGATGAGAATTCCTGCTTGCCTTGAAAGCTCATTTTCAGGTATTAACCCTACGGAAAGTATAAGCGTATCACAAGGGATTGTTTCCTCAGTGCCGGGAACAGGTTTTCTATTTTCATCTACATTTACAATAGTAACCGATTCCAGATGATTCCTTCCGTTTATTCTGGCAACAGTATGGGACAGCTGCAGAGGAATGTTGTAGTCTAATATGCATTGCGAATAGTTGCGCCTTAACCCTGAGAGATAAGGGAGAATTTCGACTATGCGCTCTACTTTAGCCCCTTCCAACGTAACTCTTCTTGCCATAATCATACCTATATCCCCGGACCCTAATATTACGAACCGGTCCCCGGGCATATATCCTTCAATATTTATTAGGCGTTGAACAGTTCCTGCCGTATAAACGCCCGAAGGCCTGTCCCCCGGAATGTTTATTGCACCACGGGGGCGTTCCCTGCACCCCATAGCAAGCACGACTGACCGTGCATTTATTTTTACCATACCTCTTTCAGGGCTAATCGTATATATTTCTCTTGAAGGCGTAAGCTCCAATACCATTGTGTCGCTCCATACGCTTACGCTTGATTCTATTACTTTCTCCGCAAAGAAATATACATATTCAGGCCCTGTTAGATCTTTTTTGAAAATCTCGGTCCCAAATCCGTTATGGATACACTGGTTAAGAATTCCCCCCTCTTCTATTTCCCTGTCAATTAAAAGGACATTCTCAGCACCTGCTTGCCTGGCAGATATTGCCGCAGCCATTCCGGCGGGGCCGCTTCCTATAATTGCTACGTCAACTGTTTTCTCTTTCATTTTTTGCCCCCTACAAACTTGGTTGGCCTCTTCAGAAAGAATGAGTCGTCACCTCTTTTTGTTACTTTTGTAGGTGGAATACCCAACTCCCTTGAGAGTATTTCTATGGTTCTGGGAGTATCAAACCCTCCCTGGCATCTGCCCATACCTACATGAAGCCTTCTTTTGATTGCGTCATAGCTCAGTGCGGGAACTGGTGCGTGAATAGCCCTTACGATTTCTCCTTCGGTAACGGTTTCACACCTGCATACAATTTTTCCGAAACGAGGGTCTTTTTCAATAAGGCGGGCCTGTTCTTTTTTGCTCAAGTCAGCAAAAGATGGGATAGGGGTGCGGATAGGATTATAGCTTTTCTTTTCTTCCATCTTCAGACCGTGTTTCTTTAATGCATTTACAACCCATTCTGCAATTCCGGGAGAAGAAGCGAGCCCAGGCGATTCAATTCCCGCCAGATTAATAAATCCTTCTACAACATCGTCCGGCACTTCCATAATAAAATCCCTGTCAATCATATTGCTATACCTATCATGCATAATTCCTGCATTTCCATTTGCCCTTAACCCTGCAAATTCCTTAATAGCGTATTTCATATTAAGAGAAGGAATTAACTTTTTTCCTCCGTTTACTACTTCTGCTAATCCCGGGTAAGTTGTGGATTTATCCTCTTTATCGTCTATTTCTTGTGTGTTAGGCCCGATGCTTATGTTACCATAAATCGTGATTGTTACTAAAATGCCCTTTGTTAATGGGGTTGGCGTGGGAAACAGGATAGAATGTACTGGCTGATAAGAGGGGTCAAGAATAAAGTACTCCCCTTTTCGTGGCGTAACCTTAAAATCGGATTCTATTCCGGCTAATTTCATAATAACATCAGAATATAATCCCGCTGAATTTACCACCCACTTTCCATAAAAATTTCCCCGGTTAGTTTTAACCCCGATAATTCTTTTTTCTTCCTTTATGAAGCCTTTAGCTTCGGTAAGAAGCTTAAGCTCTACTCCATTGCTCACGGCATTCTCCGCTGCTGCTATTCCAAGCCCTATGGGGTCAATTACCCCTCCGGTAGGAGCATATAGAGCCAACTTGAGATTAGGGTTAAGGTTTGGTTCTTCCTTGAGCATAGCCTCTTTAGGGATAATTTGTATATTCGGCACGCCGTTCTTTTTGCCCCTTTCTACGAGTGCTTCTACTTTGGGGACGTCTTTATCGGTTAAAGCAACAACATAATCCCCGACTCTTTTGAAAGGTACGTTTAGTTCCGCTGCGACAGCGTCGAAACGAGCGTTCCCTCTTACATTCATAGCGGCTTTGTTAGAACCGACCGCAGCATTGTATCCTGCATGAACGATACCTGTATTTGCTTTTGTAGTGCCAATAGCAACATCGTCACCTTTATCAATAAGGAGCGTGCGTAGCTTATACCGAGATAGCTCTCTTGCAATCATACACCCTTCAATACCTGCACCTATAATAATTACATCGTATTTATTATCTTCCATATATAAACTAACCTCCCAATCAGAGTTTCTTTATTTTCAGCAGTAGTTTTTCTGTTTTTTGAAAGGAAGTATGTGGTTAGGAAATTATTAATCTTTTTCCCATCCTTTTGACCTACTGACTGCCTTTAGCCAACCTTTATATAATTTCTCTCTTTTTTCTTCATCAATAGACGGATTAAATTCCCTGTCAACTTTCCAATTTTTTCTCAGCTCGTAAAGATTACTCCAAAAACCAACAGCCAATCCCGCAGCGTAAGCTGAACCGAGAGCCGTAGTTTCAATAACCGTAGGGCGTATTACTTTTGTTCCTAAAATGTCGCTTTGGATTTGGCATAAGAAATTATTTTTTACTGCTCCTCCGTCTACCTTGAGCGTTTTTAGACTAATCCCGGAATCTTTCTCCATTGCAAGAATCACATCTTTTGTTTGATAAACCTCACTTTCCAATGCTGCACGTACGATGTGGGCTTTTGTAATATAACGCGTTAAACCAATAATAACACCTCTTGCGTACATATCCCAATATGGTGCGAAAAGCCCGGAAAATGCAGGTACAAAATATATTCCTCCTGAATCCTTAACACTTGTTGCAATTTCTTCGGTTTCATCTGCACTCTTAATAAGTTTTAGATTATCGCGTAACCACTGTACTGCGGCGCCGGTAACAGCTATTGAGC
>WFSP01000062.1 GCA_015485995.1 Caldisericales bacterium
AATTTCTACTTTCATTATAGGTTCAAGTAGATAAGGGCCTGCTTTCCGCACAGCATCCCTAAACGCTTTAGACGAAGCTACACGATATGCAAGCTCGGAGGAATCCACAGGGTGATAAGAACCGTCAATAATTTCAACCTCTATATTAGAGATAGGATACCCAAGTAAAGGGCCATTCTCCATAGTAGAAACAATACCCTGTTTAATTGGGTTCATAAATTCCTTCGGTATTGCTCCACCCTTCGTACTATCTTTAAATATGAGTCCTTTCCCGGTTTCTCCGGGGCGAACCAACATTACAACATGACCATACTGTCCATGTCCACCGGTTTGCTTTATATATTTTCCTTCGGATTTTACCTCTCTGGAAATAGCTTCTTTATAAGCTACCTGGGGTTTCCCTACACGTGCCTGTACTTTATACTCCCTGAATAGCCTATCTGTTATAATTTCAAGATGAAGTTCCCCCATTCCGGAAATAATTGTTTCCGAGGTGTCTTCATCAAACTTAATTTTAAACGTAGGGTCTTCAATGGCAAACTTTACAAGCGCAGCTGAAAGTTTGTCCCTATCCGCCCGGGTTTTCGGTTCAATAGCAACGGATATAACAGGTTCGGGGAACTCCATTTTTTCCAACACAACAGGCTTATCTAAGTCACATAAAGTATGCCCTGTATACGTTTCCTTTAATCCTACAATAGTGCCAAGGCCTCCTGCCTTAATATAATCCACGTCTTCTTTCTTATTTGCATGAAGCCGCAAAAGCCTCGAGATTCTTTGCTTCTTACCGGTTGTTGCATTTAAAACATAGCTTCCCTTTTTCAAAGTCCCAGAGTAAACACGTATAAAAATAAGTGTCCCAACATATGGATCAGCCATTACTTTAAATGCAAGCGCCGTAAGCGGTGCATTCGAGTCCGGAGGGCACTTTATCTCTTCGCCTGTTTTTGGGTCTTTTCCAGTTATTTCTTCCACATCAGTTGGCGCAGGAAGGTAGTCATTTATTGCATCAAGGATCATTTGAATACCTTTATTCTTATAAGAAGAACCTACAAAAACAGGATATGCAATGTTGTCAATTGTAGCTCGCCTTATGGCCTTTTTCAAGAGCTCTTTAGGTAAGCTGCCTTCTTCCAAGTAAACATTCAAAGCTTCCTCATCTACATCTGCAACGGCTTCAACCAATTCTTCTCTTTTCTTAGTGGCTAATTCCTTATACTCTTCCGGTATATCTTCAGTATCAAATTTCTCGCCGGATGCATCCCTGAAATAATAAGCTTTATTTTCAACAAGGTCTATTATTCCGATGAATTCACTTTCCTCTCCAATAGGAAGTTCCATCACTAATGGTTTAACATTAAGCCTTTCTTTGATGCTTCCCAAAGTTCTTTCAAACGATGCCCCGAGCCTATCCATCTTGTTAATATAAATAATTCTCGGCACATGATGCTTGCTTGCTTGCATCCACACTGCTTCGGACTGCGCCTCAACGCCTTCAACGGCAGAGAAAATGACTAATGCTCCATCAAGTACACGAAGTGACCTCTCGACCTCTGCCGTAAAGTCAACATGCCCGGGCGTATCAATGATATTTATCTGATGATTTTTCCAAAAACATGTAGTAACAGCAGAAGTAATCGTAATACCCCGTTCTTTTTCCTGAACCATCCAGTCCATAACAGTATTACCGTCATCTACATTTCCAAGCCTGTAAGTTCTGCCAGTATAGTATAAAATCCGTTCAGTTGTAGTTGTTTTGCCTGCATCAATATGGGCGATAATTCCAATATTTCTAATTTTTTCCACAGGGGTATCAATACTCACTCAAACTCACCTCTACTACCATCTAAAATGCGAATAGGATCTATTAGCCTCAGCCATTCTATGAATGTCAAGCTTCTTCTTATAAGCACCGCCTGTTTCTTTTGAAGCATCAATAATTTCAGAGGCAAGTTTCTCTATCATTGATTTTCCGTTACGTTCCCTTGCGGCACGCACAATCCACTTTAAAGCAACTTTTTCACCTCTTCCTTTTTCCACCTCAATAGGAACCTGATAAGTAGAACCACCCACTCTTCTTGGCTTCACTTCCACAAGAGGACGTACCTTTTCAAGGGCAGTTTCAAACATTTCCAGCGGATCTTTCTTCGTGCGCTGCTTAACGATTTCAAGTGCACTGTATACAATTTTCTCCGCCAAACTCTTCTTCCCACCCTGCATTACATTATTTATAAGTTTATGTAGTGTAACACTTCCGTAAACAGAATCGGGTAGAATTTCCCGTATAGTACCAATTTTTTTACGAGGCATTATGCACCTCCCTTATTCTCTTTAGGCATCTTAGTTCCATATTTGGATCTGCCTCTCTTTCTACCTTCAACACCTGCTGCATCAAGTACTCCTCTAACAATATGGTATCTTACACCCGGAAGGTCTTTTATCCTCCCGCCTCTCACAAGCACCATAGAGTGCTCCTGAAGGTTATGTCCAATGCCACCGATATAAGCAGTGACTTCCATACCATTTGTAAGCCTTACTCTTGCTATTTTTCTCAAAGCAGAATTAGGCTTTTTTGGAGTCGCAGTTCTTACCTGAACACAAACTCCCCTCTTCTGAGGACACCCTTGCAATGCAGGAGTTTTACTCTTTTCTTTCTTACTTCTTCTTGGTTTTCTCACCAATTGGTTAAATGTAAGCATTCACAATCCTCCTACTTATTTTTTCTTTCACACAAGTTGCAATTATAGCAAAACAAATAATCCTGTCAAGCAAAAATATATAAGAAGGAAACACTTTAAAATGTTCATTTCTGTGCCGATGTTCCTTTTCAGTTAACCTTTATGGTTTTTCTTTATTATTATGCCTTGCCCCCATTTGTGAAACTTTTTTAATGAGAGTATCTTACCTCTGCTCATATTATAGCAATACTCCTTTCAAACTCAACAGGTGTTTTGTAGTGTAAGCTGCTATGAGGCCTTTCTCTATTGTAGAAGTTGATGTAGTTCTGC
>WFSP01000063.1 GCA_015485995.1 Caldisericales bacterium
CTTCTCCCTTCATTATTCTTGTTTGTATTACTGCTAATATTGTTATTGATGTGGCTATTATTTTTTGGCATATTTTAGGCCTCCTCGTCTTCACCTGTATGGTGAATAGCTATTTATTTGCATCTATACGACAATTATACATCAATACATACTTTCTCAAAGAAAAAATATGGAAGAAAAAGAAAAAACCGCTTAGATTAGGTCAAAGTAAAGTGCTACTGAGTGAGCCAAAATCTTCTTGTTTGTATAAGCCTAAAGTTGTAAAAGGTATACTTATACAAAATAAAACTACGCTTTTAATTAATTCGTTTGAAAAACAATTTATTTTGGTATACTTTTAATATGTATATTGAAGGTGAGTTAAATATTTTGAATGGAATGCATATGAAAGCTAATGGCAAGCCATTGTTTATTAAAATACATACGGCTAATTACTTCTTAACTGTATCCGTTGAACATAATAATTTGATTAAGGTTAGCGTATGAAATTGAGAAGAAGCTTAAACGATATAGTAAAAATAATGGCAAAGAGTGGTAATACTTTTACGTTTGATATGCTTTATGAGAAAACTCATATTAAGAAAGAAGTACTTTGGGTAATACTCAATAGATTACAAAAAAAGAAATATATCGAGCGAATAGAAAAGGGTAAATATTTAATTATCCCTCTTGGTGCAGAGAAGGGCAAGTACACACTGCACGAATTTGTGATAGGCTCTTTGCTTGTAAAGCCTTATGCGATAGCATATTGGAGCGCTTTAAACTTTTACGGCCTTACTGAGCAAATTCCTACTACTGTGTTTATTCAGACAACTGCACGCAAAAAGCAACAGGAAAAAGAGATTTTCGGTGTGAAGTATAAAATTATTCGGATAAAAGAAACGAAATTTTTTGGCACAAGGGAAGAATGGATTGAAGAGACTAAGGTAACCATTACAGATAAAGAAAAAACAGTTATAGATTGCCTGGATAAGCCTCAACACTGTGGAGGCATCATAGAGGTTGCAAAAGCACTAAAGAACGGAAAACTCAATAGGAAGAAGCTCTCAGAATACGCTTTACGCATGGGAAACTCTGGAGTTGTAAGAAGGCTGGGGTACCTATGTGATACTTTTAACCTTAGAGTGAAACTTCCAAAAGTGGAAGTAAGGAACTACCTATATCTTGACCCTACAATGCCGCACGACGGAACAAAGAACGCAAAGTGGCGTTTAATTGTAAATATCAATGAAGAACTAATTTCTCTGGAATGATTACACAGATAGAAATCAAGCAAAAGGCAAGGGAGTACGGCGTTCCCGTATCCACCATTGAGAGAGACTATGCACAGAGCTGGCTGCTGAAATCTCTTGGAGATATTGAAATGGCGCTAAAAGGCGGAACTGGGATAAAGAAAGTGTATGAGAGAAATTACAGATTCTCCGACGACCTTGACTTTACCCTTTTACATTCTATAAGTCCTGCCCGTCTGAAATCTCAAATTAAAAAAGCAGTGGAAACTGCACGCGACGAAAGCGGAATAAATTTTAGCAATAGAATTAAATTTGAAGATACCGAGAGTGGACTCAGGGCACACATTTATTTCACTATTATCAGAATATCTGCTGGCACACAAACAAAAATAAAGTTAGATATTACCTTCCCTGACAGAGAACACATACTGCTCCCTGTTGTAAAAAGACACATTCTTTATTCGTACTCAGACGAATTCGACGCAGAGGTAAATGCTTACTCTCTTGAAGAAATTATTGCAGAGAAGTTAAGAACGCTTTTTGAAAGAGTAAGGCCAAGAGACTTGTACGACATTTGGTATTTTAGAGACCTTTTAAGCAAGAAAATCGTAATTGAGACATTTGCCAGGAAGTGCAAGTTTAAAAACATTTTACCAGATATATCAGCGTTAGAGAACAATAGAGAAAAATTCAAAAACTCGTGGGAGAAATCTCTGCAACACCAGTTCAGTGCAGTTCCAGAGTTTGAAGGAGTTTACAATGAGGTTTTAGAGTATTTAAAACAAATTGTTTACTAATATAGCCAGAATATTTATTGTAGTCTTTTAGTTTCAACTTCTTGTAATATGCTCAGAAGGCTTATGAACGATCCATTATATTTTCCTTTTATGGTTATTTTTCTTTTCGCTTTGGAGCTTTCTTTTCTTTTTTATTGTATCCTTTTGCTTAATACTCCTAAATTATCTTTTTGGAGGGTTTCGATAACTTTTATATAGCGAGAGATTGCCCTGTAATAGTAGATAATAAACATTAGTGATACTTTTTCTATTGGGAACTACTCTTCACGGAAATCTCTGTAAACCGCGTGCAAAAAACCTTCTGATTAGACAGTTAAAGCATACCTTGACTATTTGGCTTTACACGTCTTTAACTATGCTGGTTGAGATTTTGCCTGCTACCTTTTTATCCCGATATAAAAAAGCGCTTTGCTGGTAACTTCTCTAACCTCTGCTGTGAATGAAATTTGAAAGTTTGCTATTTTTATTTTACCCTTTCGTTGTTCAGACACATTTGAAAAAACCAATCCGAACTGTACCTGATTTCTTCTATTTCTACAGATGCAACTTAAACCAATTAACGCCTGCAATTGATAAAATTTGGTATAAGAGCAAAATACCCGTATTATTTTTCCTATTAGTGAATAGTTTTAAAGATAGCAATGTTCAGATGTTTCAAATGATTTTACAGATTTGCCGTAAAACTATTCTATAATTCTGTTCCCCTTTTTATGATATCTATATATTCTGAAAACATATATTTCTTATATCTCTTTTTACCAGATACTTCTTCTATAATGCCTGCCTTGACAAACTTTTCAAGTAATCTGCTTATTGTATCTTTACTCCTTATTCCTAATTTGTTTTGGACATCTTTGGATGTAATGATTGGCATAGAAAATAATAATTCGAGTAATCCTACGGCATACCCGCTGCCAATTTTACGCTCTATCAACATTTTAATCAAATCCTCTTTTAATGTTATTATTTCTTTTGCAGTTGCGGTTGCTTCATTTGAAACTTCAACTACGCCTTTAAGGAAGAACTTAGTCCATTCTTCAAATTCTCCGTTTAGCCTAACTTCCATTAAAAGATTATAATACTCCTCTCGGTGCTTCTTAAAATAAAAACTCAAATAGAGCAAGGGCTTGGTTAGCACTCCCTGCCAGTATAGGTAAAAAGTTAAGAGAAGCCTGCCAATTCTGCCATTGCCATCAAGGAACGGATGAATTGTTTCAAACTGTGTATGTATAAGGGCTGCTTTGACAAGTGGCGGAATGTCGTCCTTTCTGTGCATAAACTTTTCCAGGTCAGACATTAGCTCAGGCACCAGGTGAGGTGGCGGTGGCACGAATGTTGCCTCATTTAAATTTGCACCAGCAGGGCCTATCCAGTTCTGAGTTTGCCTGAACTCCCCGGGAGTTTTGTTTGACCCTCTTGTGCCACTTATCAAAATTTTGTGTATCTCTTTTATAAGGCGGTTTGACATTGGAAGTTCTTTTAATCTTTCAATACCATAGTTAAGCGCCTTTATATAGTTAATTACTTCTTTTATCTCGTTTATATCCTCAGAAGGGGTAATATCTGCTTCAAATTTCAATACTCCTTCCAATGATGCTTGCGTTCCTTCTATTTGAGAGCTGAGAAGCGCCTCCTTTTTTACGTACATACCCACGAAAAGCTCGGGATTTGGTAGAACAGTCGTAACTCCGTCAAGTCTTGCTAATGCCCTATCCGCTTGTGAAAGCAAACTTCTTAACTCTCCATCGTATTTTATAGGTGGATTAGGAGGCAAAGGTTTAGGAATAAATGCTCTGTATCCCAAAGGCTGCTTTACATACTTTCCCGCTCTCGCTTTATTCATAACTTTGTTTCCCCGCCTTTATATGCTTTTAACATTTTTAAGTACGATTTCTCGAACTTAAATTGATTATATTGACTGTAAGTCCGTTTTTCCGAACTTATGAAGAAAATATTCATATAAGACCTCATAAACGAACTTACAACTAAACTATTTTTCATTTTTGCGCCGTATAGGTGTTTTTAATTGGTAAACTTCTTCTCTTTGCCTGAACTAAAAATATAGGCAAGACAAAACACCTTCCTAAGTAAAGCAGTAATACGTTTTCCTTTATCAAGCCATTCCTCCTCCAAATGCCTATTTAGTATCAGTATGTATGAGCCCAATTTTTACTTTTCTTCTCTTGTTTTATATTTCTAAATTGCTTGCACTTTGATGAGGCTCAATATGCAGCATTTATTACTAACCTTTCTTATTTTATACTCTTTACAAAGATTTCCAAATTTATCTTAAGAGCTTCACAACAGTTTCTGTAAAAATTTTTATGCAATGCTTAACAAAGGCAAGTGTTAGTCGCAGCCTGCCCTTGTATGTTTTTCTTTCCTTTTAAATTTATTTTTTACCCGCTGTACGTAATTGTTATTGTCCTAGTTGATGCATCCCACTGCACCGTGCAGCCGAGATTTTCTGCAACAAACCTTAACAGCAGCATTGTTCTGTCGTTTATAATAACCGGTTTAACATCGTGGTTGCTTTTATCTATCCATTTCATTTCGCCGTTTACTTTTGCCTGCGGTTTATCTATCCAGAGGTTAATCACTATATCTTTGAAGTTTATTATTACCTTTCTCTCTGTGCCATTCCATCCTATTGTTCCACTAAGTGCTTCAACAATTGCACGAATAGGCACAACAGTCCTGCTCCACTTTGGAATAATA